>JAITVO010000210.1 GCA_031285765.1 Cytophagaceae bacterium
CTTCGGATGATAAAATGCTCATTTACGTTCATGTAAACTGCGCTTTTATCGCCTCGCAAGCCTCAAACTTTGAGTTTTTAGAGGTTCCCTTTATAAACAGTCATATCTTCGATAAAACATTTCGATAAATTAATTTTGAAAGTTTCAGAATTAATACTTGTTGTTATACTGCATAAAGCCTTAATTATAACCGTTTCGTCTTTGATATTTTGATTAATTTTCCCATTTATCTACACTCAAACGAAGTTTCACTCCCCAAGCCTCTTTACCTCACGTTATCTTGAATATTTATAATCAACATATTATTATTAAAAAAAAATAATACACCTTCTCTCAAAGGAGCATAAAGATAGTACTTATTTACAATTTGATTATACAAAGCAATGCCTCAACTGCTAATCGGTACGAATCCATTCCAAAGCCTGCAATTACTCCGGCGACAACGGGCGTTATGAAAGAATGATGGCGAAATGTTTCGCGCCGGTAAATATTTGAAATGTGAACTTCAATCACCGGAGAGATAATTGCCGCAACAGCATCGGCAATAGCCAAAGATGTGTGCGTGTAAGCGCCTGCATTCAATATAATTCCGTTCATTCGGAAACCGTCGGCATGGAGGCGGTCAATAATTTCACCTTCAGAGTTCGACTGAAAATAATGAAATGCTATGTCCTTATATTTATTTTTGAGGATTGTCAGAAAATCGTCGAAACTCGTATTCCCGTAGATGTGCGGCTCTCTTACGCCCAGCAAATTGAGGTTGGGACCGTTTATAATTAGAATATCCATTTGCATAATATTTGCGGCGACAAAAGTACGACAACATTTTTGAAATAAAAAACTGCTATCTTTGCCGACCTTTATTTACAAGTAATAATACAATTATGAATACCCGATTTATTAACAAATCAATAGTTACAATTCTTCTGCTGTTGTCAGCGTGGGGCATCAGCGTGGCGCAAATCTATCAGTATCAGCCTTACCGAAAGAAGGTGCGTGCTACGAAAAATCTGATTGTGATGATTCCCGATGGCACGTCTATCGGAGTAGTTACGGCAGCTCGCTGGTATAAAGCGTTGAATAATATGGGCGATTTTCTGCACATCGACCCTTACTTGTGCGGAACGGTGAAAACTTACTGCTCCGATGCACCCATTGGCGATTCGGCGCCCACCACATCGTGCTACATGACGGGGATGCCGCAGCAGGCGGGCAATGTATCCATTTATCCGCAGGCGCATGGCGAAAGCGATTTGGTTGAAGTTGACTCTACTATGATTTATCAGCCGCTGGCTACCTTGCTCGAAGCGGCACGGATTGAACAGGGTAAAGCGACAGGATTGGTTGTAACCTGCGAATTTTCCCATGCAACGCCAGCCGACTGCTCGGCGCACCATTACAATCGCAATGATTACAATGCAATAGGTTCGCAAATGGTGTATCAGAATCTGGATGTGATGTTTGGCGGCGGCAACAATTGGATTTCGGACGATATGATTGCCCATTTGAAAAGTAAAAACATCAAATATATTAAGGATGACGCCGCTGCTTTCAGAATTTTGTCCAACGAAAAGGCGTGGGCGCTGTTTGGCGAAATGGAATTGCCTTTTGATTTAGACCGCGACATCGTGCAAGTGCCGTCGCTTGAGGATATGACGCGGAAAGCGCTTGATATTCTTTCGCAAAACGAACGTGGTTTTTTTATGATGGTCGAAGGCAGTAAGGTGGACTGGGCGGCTCATGCCAACGACGCCGTTGCATGCATCACCGAGTTTATTGCTTTTGACAATGCTGTGGGCGCAGCCATCGAATTTGCACAAAAAGACGGTAATACAACAGTTGTAATTCTTCCCGACCATGGAAACAGCGGTTTTACTACAGGTAATTACAATCTGCAAGGTTATGCCAAAGCAAGTTTGGAGCAACTTTTCGAAAACGTATCGAAATTTAGAAAGACTTCGGAAGGAATGGAGCAGTTGCTCATCAACGAAAAGCCCGAAAATTTGCGACATATTATTAAGGAATACACCAGCATCGAAATCACCGATGAGGAATACGACAAGCTGTTGAACTCGAAAAATTATCATGTTGAAGATTATACCAAAGTGGGCGACAATCCCAACATGCAGGCTACACTTGCGCAAATTATGAACGCGCGAACATACTTTGGTTTTACGACGGGTGGACACACAGGCGAGGAAGTTTTTCTGGCGGCTTATCATCCGCAGAGCGACATTCCGCTTGGAATGAATACAAATATCGAAATCAATCGTTACTTTTCGGATGTAATGGGTTTGGAAACCAAATTGCCCGAACTGACTAATCGGATTTTTGCCAAACATCAGAATGTTTTTAATGGTTATTCGATGATTATTGATAAATCGGACAACAAGACCGTGCTTATCGTTAAAAATAAAAAGAAAACTTTAGAGATACCCGCCTTTAAATCGATTGCCACACTCAACGGAAAGCCGTTTGATATTGGCTCGGTGGTTATTTATATTGACAAGAATGATACTTTTTATTTGCCCAAAGCGCTGAGGGAGGTGATAAAATAGAATTGATACTGTATATTTTTTTTTTTGAAAACAGATAACACGATGACTATCGCAATTTTTTGCGATTATTATAAAAACAATAATGATGCATATATAAATGATTGTCTGTAAGAATCCGCGTTCTTATAATCTCATTTGTTCTGCAATACACTTTCCCCGTTTCCAAAAATTGTATTTATAACGGTGAAATCAGTAGATCTATTTATGCGAATCAGCAGTTGAATTTTGGCTACCACGTCTGTGTTATCCATTTTTCATTATCGTCAGCTAAAGCTAACGGTAATGAAATCCACATTTATATAGCTTTAGCCCAAAATATAAAAAACAGGCTTATACTCTTGATTCACATTATTTATGAATGATAACTTCGTTTAAAGTTTCCTTTCGGATTGAACCTTTCATCGATTTTGATGTTTGTTTCGTACATTGAGAGAAAATTATTGAGCAATCATTCTCTATTTTTTCTATTTTTGCACCTTGTTTACAGGCAAAAAAACAGTTTATTCACATTAAAACTAAAATAGCAATGAAACGTATTTTTTTTAGAAACGTACTGTTGGCAGCGCTACTAAGTACCGCTGCCCCCAACATCGCCCTTGCACAGCAGCCGGACAGCATTAAACAATGGAAACTTGGTGGCGATGTGTCGTTCAGCATGTCGCAGATTAAACTGGATAATTGGGCGGCGGGAGGTAAAAACTCCATTACCGGAACTTTTATGGCAAACGGTTTTGCCAATTACGAGAAAAACAAAAGCAGCTGGGCTAACTCTCTGTTTATTGGCTATGGATGGAACAAGCAGCAGGACGATAACTTGACCAAAACTGACGACCGTCTTCTCCTGTCTTCCAAATACGGTTATGCAGCAGGGAAAAACTGGCATTATTCGGCTTTAGCCGATTTTAAAACCCAGATGGCAATTGGGTACAAAGACCCGCCTACAAATACAATTAAGGTGTCGGAGTGGCTGGCGCCTGCCTATTTGCTTGCATCTTTGGGGATGGACTACAAACCAAACGACAATTTCTCGCTCTACATTTCGCCGCTTACCTCCAAAATGACGTTTGTAATGAACGACAGCCTTTCGAATGCCGGCGCATACGGAGTTGAACCCAACGAATCATTCAGAGCTGAATATGGAGCTTACATAAAATCGGTTTACAAAAAGGATAATATCCTGAAAAATCTGGACTTCTTTACGCGCCTTGATTTGTTCTCAAATTTGCTGAATACGCCGCAGAATATTGACGTTGACTGGGAAATAAGGCTTAATTACCGTTTTACCAAATATCTAACAGCCGTAGCTGCTCTTAACTTTCTTTACGACGACGATACCAAAACAGTGGATGAAAATGGTAAAGAAGGCGGAGCACAACTGCAAACCAAACAGCTGCTCGGCTTTGGAATTAATGTTAAATTTTAATTGATAGTTGAAAATTATTTTTTTTCTTTGCAACATTTAATTTTAACCTTGTAAGAAACGCTATGAAAAAGATTTTTTTTAATGTATCAATGATTTTATGCATAGCAGTCGTTGTTGCATTCGCAAGTTGTGAAAAAAACATCGGAAACAGAAATCTCGACGATGGCATGTTTTTCCCTATTAAAGCCACCGTTGAAAACGGAAACGGTTACAACGAAAAAATCAATGCTGTAAAGGCGCTGCTGCCGCAGTACGAAACGGACACTGTAATAACAAAAAGCGGGAGTGGCACGATAATAACAACAAGCGTAATCGGTATTCATGCTTTGGCAAGCACTCCTTACGGCAATGGCAAGTTTACTATAAATTTACCCAATGTTGTTGATAGCAAATACTTTCTCAATCCATTTGAGATATTTGAATTTCGTGAAGATGGGGCAACCATAAGCGCCCCATCTGTTAAAATGGCAACCTTACCCGAATTTACGGCATACAGAGATGCTGTTCCAAGTGGATATATTCTTCATTCCTCTTATGTGCAAAACAAAGAAAAAGAGCCTGTAACAGGCTATGACGCCATATTTTTGTATGCCGACAGAGATGTAGATATTACAGGAGAGGACAGGGTAGAATTAAACGAAAACGATCCCGTTGTTTGGGCGTACAGATACAGTCTTTCCATAAAAAAAGGATGGAACATTGTATATTATTTTGCAGGAAATATAAAGGACGCCAATCCTGAAAAAGAAATAATCACTACGGTTGCTCCCGAAGGTATGAAGTGGTATTATTATGAATACAGTGTGCAGCCCAAATCACTCATCAAATCAAAATCAATATTCGACAGGCTGAACTGATGACCGACCACGATACTATTTGTGCCATTGCCACCGCACCGGGGTCTGGCGCTATTGCTGTTATCCGCGTTTCTGGAAAGAATGCTTTTACGATTTTTGATAAAATATTCGTCCCTGCCGCAAAGGGAAAAACGGTATCGGAGCAGGCTGCCAATACTGTTCGATTTGGCGCTGTTACCGACGATGCAAAGATTATCGACGAAGCGCTTGTTACCGTTTTCTGCGCACCACATTCGTTTACGGGCGAAGATACTGTAGAAATAGCCTGCCACGGTTCGGCGTACATTCAGCAACAGATTATTCAGCTACTGATTGCAAAAGGTTGTCGATTGGCACAGCCCGGCGAGTTTACGCAGCGTGCGTTTATGAATGGCAAAATGGATTTAAGTCAGGCCGAAGCCGTTGCCGACCTTATTGCATCGCAAACCGAAGCATCGCGGCGTGTTGCCCTGCAACAAATGCGTGGCGGATTTTCGTCGGAACTCGTACGCTTGCGCGAACAGTTGCTTTGGTTTATTTCGCTTATCGAACTCGAACTTGATTTCGGCGAAGAAGACGTAGAATTTGCCGACCGCAGTCAGCTCAACCATCTGGTTAATGAAATCACTGCGCACATCGCAAAATTAATTAACTCTTTTGCGCTGGGCAATGCCATCAAGAACGGAATCCCCGTTGCCATTGTGGGACACACCAACGTGGGAAAAAGTACACTGCTCAACCGGCTGCTGAACGAAGAACGCGCCATTGTGTCCAACATTCACGGCACCACGCGCGATGCCATTGAAGACGCCGTAAACATCAAAGGCATTATGTTTCGCTTTATTGATACGGCAGGAATCCGCTCCACCGATGACGAAATCGAGAATTTGGGCATCCAAATTACTTACAGCAAAATAAAACAGGCATCCGTAGTGCTGCTCATGGTTGATATTACCGACAGCGACCATAAAATTCGTGAAGCAATAGCTAATATTCTCGAAAACATCAATGCCGAGCGTCAGCGCTTGCTTGTTATAGCAAATAAAACCGACTTAGACAACGAAGAAAGCCTTGCACATCGTTTGGCGCAATTGCAACTGCCTGTTCCCCAAAAGGATATTATCACCATCTCTGCCAAACATAACAGAAACATTGAGCAACTTGTCAACGTCCTGCTCAACCACGTAAATATGCAGGCGCTCGACAATAACGAAACAATCGTAACCAACGCCCGCCATTACGAAGCGCTCCGCAATGCGCTCGAAAGCCTTGAACGAGTAAAAACAGGACTTGCTGATGGCATATCGGGCGATTTTCTGGCGCAGGATATCAGAGAAGCGCTCCATTTCATCGGCGAAATCACAGGTGAAATTTCTACTGATGAAATTCTTGGAAACATATTCAGCAAGTTTTGCATCGGGAAATAATCCTAAAAATAGACCATAATTCAAGAGCAAACAATATGCTTAAATACAGCTATTTAACCGTATTTTATCAATAAAATTCTTATCATTATATATTGTTTTTTATAGATATTTTGCGTATTTTTGTACCGCATTTGTACCACGATGGTACAAGTGCAAAAAGCCAATAAGAAGTTATGCAATGTTTTTACGCTAATTTACATTAACTTATAGTAATTAGCAATAAAATTAGTGCAAATATAAACAAAGTGGTGGTGATGTAAAAAGTATGCTGCTATAAATATTTGACAATTAGACAAAAATGGACTATTTTTGTATATGCAAATAAAAATTACCCTTCATTGTCCTAATTGCCAAAGTTCAAAAGTAAAGAAAAACGGTAATAAAATCAATAGTAAGCAAAATATATGTGTAAATCCTGTCATCGTCAATTCATTGGCGACCATGCGTTATTCTATAAGGGATGTCATTCAAGCATTATACGTCGAATATTGTTGATGCCGGTCAGGGGTATTGGTATCAGGGATGTTTCTATTATAGAAGGAATCAGCATCAGGAAAGTTTTGTCGGTGCTGGTCAAATCAACATACGTCATAAAACCGCAACAGACTCATTATGAATCATTGGAAGTTGATGAGTTTTAGACTTATGTAGAAAAGAAATACAATAAAGTATGGCTCACCTATGCATATGATCGTGAAAGTGGAGAAATAGTGGCATATGTTGGGGTAAGAGCAATTTGAAAACAGCAAGAGCCTTGCGGAAGAAACTTACAGAATTAGGTGTCACTTATAGAAAGATTTGTACGGATGATTGGCAAAGTTTTGTGACCACTTTCAAAGAAGACAATCACGTTCTTCACACTCTGCCGGTCGGCTTCGATGGTCTTGCGTATCGTTTCCTCGTCGGCTTCCCTGCTTATAACAGGCTTGGCTCCCTGCCCCGGACGGTTCTCCAATCCATTGATGCCGTCGGTTAGGAACCGGTTCACCCATTTGTGGATGGACTGTTGGCATAAATCCACTTTCAACGCTATTTGTGGTGAACTCAAGCCTTGTGACTTCAAGAGAACGGCATGGCAGCGCTGGCGAAGGAAATGCGCCCGACCATACTTGTACCCATTCTCCAGAAGCCGTATCTGCTCCGCAGACAAATCTATTGATTTGATCTTTCCCATACTTATATTTGATTTCAGTACGGGAATAACGCTTATGGAGACTGAAAATTATCATTTAAACTAATTTTGTTGAACTACTTAATTATTGAATAATCTCTATAGCTGACAGAATAAATAGCAAAACTATGTAGCTTTAGCCAAATATTGTTGTTTATATTTTTAATCGAATCACATATTTGATTGCAGTAGCGTATCATACTTCGTCAATGCGATGCACTCTATAAAGCATGTTGCCTTAAGATCTCATCCAAATGAAAAGATGGGGGTGTTGCTATTTTATATTTTCCATCCAACAAAGATATGGATTGGAGCAAAATAGTATAGAATTTAAGGTTTAATCATTTTTTTGCTACTACCAGCAGTCCTGTCCCTTTCTTGTGTTTTGTTGTTACATCAATACAATTCAAAATAAAAGCAAAGGGGTAGGTAAGGATATAATAAAACGGGAGCAGAATAAACAGGTATTTGGTTTTGTTAAGCATTAGAATTGGATATTTCATTGAGAGTTTCCATGCGATGTTTCCGGGTATGCCATACGTGTAGCGCGATTCAACGTGGCTAAAACCGGCGCGTTTCAGTTTTACCTCAATATCCTGCATGTTGTATCCGTTACGTACATGTTCGTCGACGAAGCCTGCAACTCCATGGTTGTGGCTGTGATGATGCGTATCGGAACCACCACAGTCGGAAGGTGTTGAAATTATCAGTACGCCATTCTCCCTGAGCGCTTGATAAAAATTACGCATCACCTGTTCATCATCTTCAATATGCTCCATTACATCAATTGCAAGTATCACATCAAATTCATAAACATTATTGATGCGGGTAAGGTCGGCCTCTTTGAAATTAACTCTTAAATTAAGGTTCATATCGAAGAAAAATTTATTGCAGTCAGCTACCTGTTCCGGCTTTATGTCGAAACCTGAGATTACCCAATCTTCGCCTATATTAGAGAGCCACCAAACGTACTGCCCAAATCCGGAGCCTGCATCGAGCGCAGAGGCATTGGGGCGACCGGTTTTTGCCCATCGTTTTACCTCGCGGTGTACATACCACGAGCGCAGCAGCAGCAAGTCGAGCAGCCAATAAAAGAATATACGTAGCTGGGGTGTTTTATTAAAAATCTTTCCAAGTGATTTTTTAACAGGATCGTATTGCATAGTTTATAAGTTTTATTCAAATAGTTTTTTACAAAAGTCAAAAAGAGTTTATTACGCACTCTTTCAGCAAACAACCGCCAAAAGTAGTTTATATACAAAAAAAGCAAGCGATACCAAAAAAAATATGCCAAATGTGCACAATATCGGAACTTGCTAACCTTTATACTATGTAGTTAAATGTTGTCTGTGCGCTTGTTACTCTCCATTCTTCACTTTCACAGGCACATTGTTCCCGCCACCACAACTGTACCCCACAAGTAGCCGGTGTAAACTTGCGTGGGATTGTGAGCGCCTAAATAAAGACGCGCTGAAGCTGTGATGGCTGCTACCATCAGCAACAGCAGAAGCCAAAGATTAATGTGTCCCGAATCGTAATGCGACGCCAGCGCTAACATGCCACCTGTAACACCTCCAATGCCAATCATGTGGATACTTATTTTCCAGAAAAATGAAATAATGGACGCCGACATCACTGCTATCAGCGATGCGATGACAAACTTTTGTATCATCATCGGAACGCCCATTTTCTTTAGTACCACAAAACCGATGTAATAAAAGATGCTTGTGAGAAGAATGGGGAGGAAGCGCTCGCGGGCGGTTTTCATCTCAAAACTTTTGATAACCTTAAACTGATAAAGCAGTGGCAATATGGCTACCGGAAATCCGCACGTGGTGGTGAAGATTACCGTGTAGAGAATTGTGCGGGCTTCGGGTGGCATAAATGAAATGTGCGTTCCCGAATTAAAAACCAGAAACATCCAGATGGTGGGCATCAGCATGGGATGAAACAGCACGGATACAACGAGCGCTACTATTCGCATATTACAGTTCTTTGCGCAGGCGGGTTACGGGAATGTTCATCTGTTCGCGATACTTTGCCACAGTGCGGCGGGCAATGTTGTACGACTTCTCTTTGAGTATCTGTGCCAGCTTGTCGTCGGTTAGCGGTTTATGCTTGTCTTCGTTGTTGATGCAGTCCAGAAGTATCTTTTTGATTTCGCGTGTCGAAACCTCTTCGCCCGAATCGGTTTGCAATCCTTCGGAGAAAAAATATTTCAGGGGAAATATGCCGAAGTGTGTTTGAATGTATTTACTGTTCGATACGCGCGAAATGGTAGAGATGTCGAGCCCTGTCCGTTCGGCAATATCTTTCAGAATCATCGGCTTCATTTTTGTTTCGTCGCCTTCGATAAAATAGTCGTGCTGATATTCAAGAATGGCGTTCATTGTGGTCATTAGCGTATCCTGTCGCTGTTTAATGGCGTCAATAAACCATTTTGCCGAGTCAAGTTTTTGTTTTATAAAGAGTACGGCTTCTTTTTGCTCGCGTGTGCTGTTCTTTTTATTTGTCTGATAATCGCTTAACATGTCGGAATAGTCGCGACTGATGCGCAGTTCGGGCACATTACGGTTGTTGAGCATCAGGTTGAAGTGTTCGCCTTCCTCAACATCCAGAATAAAGTCGGGAATAATGTACTGAACGGTTTTGCTCAAAGGATTGCTGTACGAACTTCCGGGCTTGGGATTCAGGCGCAAAATTTCGTCTATCGCGTCCCTTAGTTCTTCGCTGACAATGTGGATGCGTTTCATTATTTTGTCGTAGTGCTTGCGTGTAAACTCGTCGAAATGATTTTTGAGAATACGGTAAGCGTTTTCGATGGCGGGAACGGAACTGTCTTTCCGCTTTATTTGCAACAGAAGGCACTCTTGCAAATCTCGTGCGCCCACGCCAACAGGGTCAAAGTCGTGAATAATTTCGAGAACTTCGAGAACTTCGCGTTCGTCGGTTTCCAAATTTTGAGTGAAAGCCAAATCGTCGGCAATCTCTTCGGCTCTGCGGCGTAGATAACCATCTTCGTCAATATTTCCGATAATGTATTCGGCAATTACTTTTTGCGTGTCGTCAAGGATTCTCAAGCCTAACTGCGCAATCAAATGTTCATGAAAAGTAGTGCCTGTGCTGAAGGGAATATCTTCGGTCTTATCGTCTTTCGAGTAGTTGTTGGTCTGCAGTCGGTAGGCGGGAATTGTTTCGTCGCGGATGTATTCGTCAATCGACAGTTCGTCTTTCTCTTGTTCGTCGTCCTTTGTATCGGGTTCATCGTCGTATTCGTCGCGACTTTGTTCTTCTTCGTATTCCAAAACAGGATTCACCTCCATTTCATCCTTGATGCGCTGTTCCATTTGAGCAGTGGGGACTTCCAGCAATTTAATCACTTGAATCTGTAGGGGCGATAACTTTTGAAGCATTTTTTGCTGCAAACCTTGTTTCAACATATTGTAAGGTCTTTATTTTTAACGTCAAAGTTTCGAGTTCAAAGTTTAATTTTTTTGCAAACCTTGAATCCGAAACTTTGAACTCTGTTTTACTTGTTGTGTTTCGACACTTTTAAATAGGTTTCTATTATCTCTTCCAGTTTTTCTTTTGGAAGAAGTCCTTTTGCTCCGGCAGGCTTATCCTCCATAGGAATGAAAAAAATGGTAGGATAGGCATTAACGCCAAATGCGGCAGCAAGTTCACGATTTTTTTCGGCGTCAATTTTGTAAATCTGTATTTTCTCCTTGTATTCATTTTGGAGTTCAACCAAAATAGGAGCCAGCATTTTGCAAGGACCGCACCATTCGGCATAAAAGTCGATTATAGCAGGCTTCTTCCCCTTGTATTTCCAGTCTTTACTGTTCTTAAAATCGAATATTTTTTCGATAAAATCATCCTGCGTCAGTTGTATGACTTTATTTTCCTGCTCTGACGCCGATTTTGAACTGCCCGCACTTGTGCTGTTCAAAGGATTCCCTGCAAAACCCGAAAACGACTGTAATAAAAACAGTGTTGCTGTAATTAAATGATAGTTTTTCATTTCACCCTCCTTATTATAAAGTGTTATTGTAAATATTTATAAGGCAACGACTGCGCAAAGATAAGGAATATCAAATTAAAAAAGGATATATCGACAGTTTTATTAAATAGAATTTCTAAAAATTAGTTTTTCGAGGCTTGTAACTGAAACAAAAGCGCAGCTTACTGTACCTCTTCAAAAAATGGATTGCTGGTTATCCGCAAGTTAATTTTGGCTAAAGCCAGATTTATTTTATATCCTTAACCGTTGGCTTCAGCTAACGGCAATAACATCCTCTCTCCTGTGGAGAGGGTGGGGGAGTGATTTCATTGCCGTTGGCTTTAGTTGATGGATTGAAGATGTGGCGGGATTGACTTTACCCAAAT
The DNA here is from genome assembly GCA_031285765.1 of Cytophagaceae bacterium. Lineage (GTDB taxonomy): Bacteria > Bacteroidota > Bacteroidia > Bacteroidales > Marinilabiliaceae > WRMI01. Next base: position 11,802 of record JAITVO010000210.1, read on the forward strand.
TTTCCACATTTTTAAAAGAGGTCTATTAAAATTACAGAACATCCCTATACCACAATTTCAGACGACAGCACCAATTTCCGATACCGTTCATTCTGCGGAATAAACTCTGGAACCATTTTGTGCATACGGGTAACGATTGATGCGTCGGACTCGGTTTGCAGGGCGGCAAGCATATCTTTTACCTGAGCATTGACATAAGCAAAGTCGTAGAGTCGGACGTTGCCAATCATAATTTTGTCGTTGTAGGTTGGCTTGGTGTTTTCTTTGGAGGCGAGCAGTTCTTCGTACAGTTTTTCGCCGGGGCGCAAACCGGTAAATTTAATGTCGATGTCGATGCCTTCCATTAAACCTGAGAGTTGAATCATCTTTTTTGCCAAGTCGTATATTTTTACGGGTTCGCCCATGTCGAATACAAATATTTCGCCACATTCGCCCATAAACGCAGCTTCGAGAAGCAGCTGACAGGCTTCGGGAATGGTCATGAAGTAGCGTGTAATGTCGGGATGTGTAACTGTTACGGGACCGCCTTCAGAAATCTGCCGTTTAAAGAGCGGAACAACCGAACCGTTCGACCCCAGCACGTTCCCAAAGCGAGTGGTAACGAATCCCGTCTTAATATTGGGCGTTTGCGAAAGCGACTGAACATAAATTTCGCAAATTCGTTTGGAAGTTCCCATCACGTTGGTCGGATTCACGGCTTTGTCGGTACTCACCATGATAAATTTTTCGACACCAAACTCAACCGACAAGTCGGCAAGGTTTTTGGTGCCGCCGATATTGACGCGAACAGCCTCGTAAGGATTGTCTTCCATCATTGGTACATGCTTGTAGGCGGCGGCGTTGAAAACAATTTCGGGATGATAGGTTTCAAACAGGTTGCGTGTTCTTGCAGGATTGGTTACATCTGCCAAAACAAGTTCGAAAGGAGCGTCGTAGTATTTCAACAGTATCTCCTGCTGCAAATCGTAGAGCGCCGATTCGGCTTGGTCTAACAGTATCAGTTTTTTTACGGGGAAACGAAGCAGCTGCCGCACAATTTCGGAGCCAATTGAACCCGCCGCTCCCGATACAAGAATAATTTTGTTTTCCAGTCCGTTGAGTATCCGTTTCTGATTCAATTTAATTTCGTCGCGTCCTAAAAGGTCTTCGATGCGAACATCGCGAATCTGTCCCATGTTCGAAATCCCGTTCATCCAGTTTACAACCGAAGGCATCACTTTCAGCTTCCAGTTACGACGCAAACACTCTTCGGCAATCTCCTGCTTGCGTTTTACCGATACGCTTGGCATTGCCAGAATCACTTCCTGCAAGTCGTTGGTCTTTGAACTGCCTGTCAGTAATTTGCTCCATTTAAAAACAGGCAGCGAGTGCAGGTTTTTGTTCCATTTCGACGAATCGTCGTCAACAAAACCTACTACATTATACTGATTGTCCTTATCATTTTCGATTGCCTCAAAGGTAATCATTCCCAAATCGCCTGCGCCGTAAATCACCGCATTAATAGTGCCTTTGTTTCGGGTGAGATAGGTATAAACTTCGCGTACAAATAAACGGAAACCGAAGCAAAGCAGCACCACTTGCATAAAATGAAGTATCAGCACCAAGCGTGGAACCATTGTTATGCTATTGCTGACGGTGCGTATCGCAATATCGATTATCAATAGAATAATGAAAGCCGCAATGCAGGCGCTCAGCAGTCGGCGCAACTCGGTAAAACTTGTATGCCTGATAACGCCTCGATGTACGCCAAACAGAAAGAATATGATGCCGTAAACGAGCGTAACCTCCACAATTCCTACAAAGAAGTCGGCAACAGGGTAGGATGTCAGGGTAAAATTCAGCCGTAAAATGTAGGCTAAACCAAAAGAAATCATCAATAGAAACAGGTCGATAGTAAGAATCAGCCAAGGTGAAATAATTCGTTTGCCGAATATTCGGAGCAAAAAATCTTTTATGTAATTTACCATCAGTTAAGCCATTAATGTTTTCCCATTGAGGAAAGATGAATAAAAAAATGAGCGTGCAAATATAAATAATTGCACACAAGAAACAATTTTTTTATGATTATTTGACAAGAGTTGAGAACTGGGAGGGGAAAGTGGAGAACCCATTGCAATGCTCTTCATTTTCCACTTTCCCCCCTCTACTCCTTAATAATAATATACATCTTCGCCATTCCACCATTCGGGATAGTAATATCCGCTGTATTCTTTCATGAGAATACGGCGGGTGTTTTGCAGCGAAAAGCAGCCATAGCCGTTCTCTACATTAGATACTACCGATACCGGTTCGCTGAACATACCCATATCACCGTCCTGTAAAACCAAGCTGCGATAATGGCGAAATGTTTCGGTACTGATGTGCTTCACAAGTAAATTTACGGTGCGCTCAACAGATAACTCAACGCCGTTTATTTCGGCGTTGTATTCGGGGCGATGTTCGTTGTACAGCGTGCCGTAAGCGCTAAGCGACGTCAGCAGTTTGAGTTTAGCGCTGCCGCCTCCGAAGCTGATGTCGGACATTAGCATGGAGTAGTAAAACATATAGGCATCGTACTGTTCGCTACCATCGAAATTCAACACGTCGCCAAAATTCTGTTCGTACAGCGGATTATCCTGTACCAGTAATGGATTGCTTACTCCCATACTGGTCGGTTGAATATAGTTGCCAGCAGTAGTGGGGTATTCCAAGTTGTGCGTTTCTTCCCACACTTCTATTCCCATCTCGTAATAATTGGGACTTGATGGATTGTTGTCGGTCATAGTAAGGTTTATCGGATAAAACTCTCCTCCAGAGCCAGAGCTGTATCCGTTGGAATCTAAATAAACTGCCGAATTCACTGCAGTCGGATGCTCCATGTCGATAGCAACGTTGCTTACATCAGGGTCGGATGGCATTATTGCGGTAGCAACAACCTTGTCGTAGCCGGCAATGGCAACTTCGAGGCGATATTCGCTTCCGGCTTCGGCGGGAATGCCCGTTACGTTAATGCGACGATATGTGCCATCGGGGGCTATGTCGCTGTAATCGTTTGGGGCGGAGTTGGCTTCGAGGTTTGGCACAGAGGCTCCGCCTTTGTTTATTGTTAGGTCGAAAGCTCCGGTTAGCGTCCATACCTGTTCGTTGTTGCGATAAAGGGTGATAGTTCCATTACCGATAATTTCATTGCGTTCGCGGGCAGGATTGTATCGCGCCAGCGACTGCGCTTCGTACAACGCCATTGTGAGGCGTCCGCTGTCGGTATCCAATATTGCCGACAGGGCAATGCAGGCTGGAAAGTTTGCATCTTTTATCTCTACATGCGTTACAAAAGTGTCCTCATCGCAACTTGCGAACAGGATAATTGTAAAGAGTAATGATATTGCTGAGAGTGTTTTCATCATCTTTTTTATTAATAGATACATTATATTAATTGTTTTGATACTGTTTTGGTCTGAATCATTCGTTAGCTTATTGCCGAAGCATGATTGCAATGCCGCATTGTTAGCTTGGGAGCTCCCGAAACAAGATTGCAAGGCTGTTTTATATAAGTTTCCACCGCAGGGGCATAGTTTGCCTGCCACATCCAACGGTTTGTGTGTTCAATGGCTGTGTTTTTCTGCCTTTGCTTACAATGCGAATACAACTGTTGTATGAAGCGAATAAGCCGGCTTCCTGTGGTGATAAATATATTACTGACAGCGTTCATCATCCTGTTTGCATCTTAAAACTTAAACTGATAACTGATGGACGGAATAATCGGAAAAATACTCACTTGTACATATTCGTAGCGTCCATTCGATTTTTGGCTTACGTCTATGAAAAACGGGTTCTTGCGGCTGTATGCATTGTAAACACCCACAATCCAGCGACGTTCGCCCCAGCGTTTCGGTTTTATAAAGCTGATACTTGCATCCAAACGGTGGTATGGATCCATGCGATAGCTGTTTCGTTCGCCGTATATCCAGTAAGTGCTTGTGCTGCCCATAGGATTATTGCCTACCGGTTTGTTTAGCGGGCTTAAACCGATGGGTACGGTAACAGCATTCCCTGTGCCGAACACCCATGTACCGCTAAGCTCTATGCGGTCGCCAAATCGTTTCATAAGCGCGATGCTGAAATCGTGCCGACGGTCGTATTTATAGGCAAAACGGCGCCCCTCATTCAGCTCTTCAAACTGTCGGTCGGTCCAGCTCAGCGTATAGCCCAGCCATCCCGTAAACGAACCGGTTTTTTTCTGTGCAAACAGTTCCACACCGTAGCTGCGTCCGTCGCCCTGCACAACCTTTTGCTCCCAGCTGCCGCTGGTGTCGAAAAACGAAGCGCCCTCTTCGTATTCAATCACGTTGCCCATCGTTTTATAATAACCTTCGAGGCTTATTTCGTACTCGTTGTGCCACGTCTGTGCCAAACCGGCAGCTACCTGATCCGACATTTGCGGCATCAACCGGTTGGTTACAGGCACCCAAAGGTCGGTTGGCAACCCGATGTTCGAGTTGGTGAGCAGGTGAATGTACTGTGCCATTCGCGAATAAGCGGCTTTCGCCGAAAGGGTTTCAGTAATCAGGTATCGCGCCGAAAGGCGAGGCTGCAACACATTGTAAAATTTTTTGCGCACGCTGAATGCCGACCAGTGCAATCCGGCATTTACTTTTAATTGGGGCGTGATGCGAATGTCGTCTTCGGCATAGAGCGAGTATTCGTAGCCGTAGATGTTGGGGTCGCCAATAATGTTTTCGGTTTTATTTTCGCGAAAAGCCATAGCTCCCGGACTGAAGGTGTGATAAATGGCATTTCCTCCAAAGCGTATGTAATGACTGGGGGCAGGGATGTAGTCAAAGGCTATTTTTCCGCTCCAGTCGTTGATACCCGACAGGTAGATAGTGCCACTGTACTGATTTACGCGTTTGTACTTGTTGCTGGTATCGTTCCACTCGTCGTATTCGTACCATAGTTCGGAGCCAACATCGAACTTGTAGCGACTGTAGGTAACTGTTGTATTGGCAAACAGTTTTGGCGTAAACACGTGATTCCAGCGAAAGGCAGAGGTGATGTTGCCCCATTGTAAGCCTCCTTCGGCTTTGGTTTTGATGTTGTCGATATAAGCATCGTATCCGTCTTCTTCCTGTTCAAACCGTACAAAAAATCTGTCGTTGCCCATGTAGGCGCTCAGATAGATACGGTCTTTTTCCGAAAAACGGTGATTTACCTTCGCGTTGAGGTCGTAAAAATAGTAGCCCGCGCTGGCTTTGTATCCATCATCCACACTGCTGGCGAGCGCCATCATGGGGCGGGTAAGAGCGTCAATCCATGTTCGACGCCCCGATACAATAAACGACGTGCGGTCTTTCCAAATAGGACCTTCGAGCGTCAGCCGCCCCGCTACAATGCCCAGCGAACCCTCGCCATGAAACTCGCGCATGTTCCCCTCTTTCATACTTACGTCAATAACCGATGACACCCGTCCGCCATACCGTGCAGGGAATCCGCCCTTGATGGCTTCCACATTGTTAAGTGCGTCGGCATTAAAAACCGAGAAGAACCCAAAAAGATGCGATACATTGTAAACCGGCACACCATCGAGCAGAATCAAATTCTGGTCGGGTCCGCCGCCACGCACGTAAAGTCCGCTGCTTCCTTCGCCACCCGACTGAATGCCCGGCATCAGCTGCAATGCTTTCATCAAATCCACCTCGCCAAGAAAGGCGGGCAACGATTTTATTTGCGCCACCGGCAGCGTAATGTTGCTCATCTGCGTGCGTTCTTGAATTGGGGCAACACGGCTGGCGGTTACTTCCACCTCGCGCAGATGCACCGCGCCGCTCAGGTTGATATTGATAACCGTATCGTGCACAAGATGAAGCTGCACGGTATGTGTATCGTACCCCACAAACGAATAGGAGAGCTCCACGCTGCCTTCGGGAAGCGTAAGACTGTAAAATCCGTATTGGTTGGTGGATGTTCCTGCAAAGTCGGCGCGATTGTAAATGGTAGCGCCAATCAGGTTTTCGGTAGTAAGGCTGTCTTTCAGGTAGCCCGACACGGTATGCTTTTGCTGAATATTCTGCGCAAGCGTGCTTGTTGCAGAAATTACGACTATCAGCAGAGCCCCAAAGATGTGTTTCATATAAATTGATTAATCAATGTCCAATGTTTCGAGTTCCAAGTTTAAGGTTGTGAAACTTCAAAGTTTAATCATTGAGTTCGGAACTTTAAACGCAAAATTTTGAACTTTATTTTAAGGGCGCAAAAATAGTGTCAATTGCCTGTATCATGCAATCCACATTAATAGGGGTATATTACTTATTTTATTCCTAATAGTTAAAGTCGTTCATAATACTTCAAGATTTGAAAGGGATAAGTATGAATCAAAAATTAATTTACACTAAAAGTAAACCACAAGGAGCACTAAATTGTTCACAAAGGACACTATAGTTTTTGTGAGCCTTGTGTGTTCTTTGTGAACTTTGTGGTGAAAAATTGGATCAATTATACTCAAACAGAATTGATTTGAGTATAAAAGCAACAAGGGGATTAATCCCCTTGTCAATAAATAAAACTGAACAGTTAAAACTCAAATTCTCTGTTATTTGCAAACCATTTTTGTTTGAGTATAAGTATATAATTGCTTCAACCATCAAAAAACGAAGCGCCAAAACAAAGTGTTTTAGCGCTTCGTTGCAATATCTGTTGTCTTCTATTTCCGCTTTTTCTTCAGCAGTTTGCTGTTGAAGACGGGATTGTATTTGTTCCTCAGACTTTTAATCCACTCGGTTTCGAGCAAGGTTTGATAGCTGTTCATTACGTCGCCTTTGCAGTTTTCGTAAGGGATAACTGCGCCTTTTTCGATATTACCCTGCCAGAACACTACGCCCGTTGCGTTTTTCAGTTCGTTGTCGTCGGGCAGTAATTCGGCTTTTACTGGATTGTCAGCAACGCTTTTCGCGAAAGCGTGAGTTCCTGTTATGCACTTGCTGTCGGCTGGCTTTTTGGCATACTTCATAACGATGTCGCTGATGTTTGCGCTCGGATTTTTGGCAACAGCCTTACTTATTTTGGCAATCAGTTTTTCGTTGTTCACGTAGCACTGCGTACCTGTCAGTTGCGAGTATTCAACAAACTCGGGCGAATAGTTCAAATAATGTTCGTACAGCGCTACGGAGTCGGTTCCTACTTTTGCCCAAATTTCCTGATTGCTTAATTCAAAAATCAGCAGCCCGTCGTGGTACTCATTGGCAAGATAGCGATAGGCAGGATTGCGTTCGGGCAACTTTTTCCGTTCAACTTCCATTACGGTTTCCGAAACTTTTTTGTCCAGCGCTTTTTGCAGGGCAACTGTTCCTTCCTGAACCAGAAACGAGGCGTCGTTTTTCAGATATTCGACGAAATCACTGACCGTAACTTTGGCGTCGTCGTATTCAAACAGGATTTGAGTGGTGGCGGTAATCTTCCCAAAATAGTCGTCCTTATTTTTTATTTCGGAATTGAGTGGCGCCGAAAGGGTGCTGAATACTTCGCCGTTTAAGCGGTAAAGCGGACTCTTTTTGCGGGCTTCAACAAAAGCCACATTGCCTGCCTGTCCGCGTTCGTCGCGTGCCAGCATGGAGCTGATGGAGGGGTGGGCGGTTTGATAATCTTCGACAGGCGTGAGTTCAAGGCGCTTGATGATGTGCCATCCGAATGGCGACTTTACAGGCTCGGAAACATCGCCGTCGTTTACAAGTTCAAAAGCGGCATCTGAAAACACGGGAATCTGTCCGTAGTTAAACGGTTGCATTTCGCCGCTGCGCGCTGCGCTGCCACGGTCGTCGGAATGTTTCTGTGCAAGCTCGGCAAAATCGGCTCCAGATTTAAACGCTGCGTAAATTGAGTCAATGCTCACTTTCATCGCTTCTTCAATTTGGGGTGTAACATCGCGCGGAAATATCTTCATAATGTGGGCTACGCGAATTTTGCCTGTATTGGGGCGCACATCGTGCACTTTAAGTATATGATAGCCAAACTGCGAGCGTACAATTTCGGACACTTCGCCTACAGGCGTACTGAATGCAGCTTTCTCGAAAGGATAAACCATCTGGAATGCGGTGAAGTAGCCGAGCCGTCCCTGATTCTGGCGAGCCGACGGGTCTTCGGACTGCGTGGCGGCAATTTCGTTAAAGTCTTCGCCTGCCAAAACACGGTTACGAATTTCTGTGATTTTTTGCCATGCTGCGAGCGTGTCGGCAGGCGTGGGCGTGGCGCTGCGCGACAATGCTACAAGAATATGGCTTGCATTTACAAGTTTGGTCATATTCGTGTAAGCGCTGCGGGCTGCGGATTCAACGGCTGCGGAATCAATCAGATAACCCGCTGCCAGCTCGTCGGCATACTTGCCGTATTCCGACACAAAAGCAGGGAGTGTATCCATTTTTTGGTCGATAGCTGCTACTACTTTCAGTTTGTAATTAATAAAACGTTCGGCAAACTGTTCCGGTGTTTCCTTATAAGAGGACAAGTCCTTATTCTTACTGTAGATATGCCAAAATTCGCCTTCGGTAAACTTAAACTGCCCGATGGTCAAAATGGTTTCGTCGGGCTTCGATTGCGAAAAAGCCGAAACCATCATCAAGAACAATGCTGATAGTGAAATAATTTTCCTCATAAACATTAAAACTAAATCTGTTATTAAATTAATACTTTGTTTCCGCAACATATAACTCAAAATTGTGGGGTTTTATTGTAGTGGAGGGTGAAAAATGTAAAACTGCAAGTGTGTTTTAAATTATATACTGATGTTACGCAGGGCATACACACAGTTGCCTTTTCAAGCCAGTGCGTAACGTGAGTTAACTCAACAGGAAATGAATTGCAAATAACAGGGGTTTTGTATCGTGTTTCAATTGCTGCCATGTACCGGCAATGGGGCATGCCCCATTGTTGCCTCTGTTCAGTTTTATTTATTGACGAGGCTGTCCAAAAAGAACGCAAATGACACAAAAAACGCAAATTTCTGCAAAAACAACAATAAGCATTTGCTTTTAATGTGTTCATTTGTGATATTTGTGTCATTTGCGTTCAAAAAGACTTTTGGGACAGCCTCGTTGCTTTTATTCGCAAATCAATTCTGTTTGAGTATAATAAAATAGTGGTTCAAGACCTGTACAGTACCTTTTTTATTCCTCATTCTTTTTCTTAGCATCAGCGTGTCCGCGACGCTGCGCAATGCTGTTGTTCAGCAGGTCAATGCGCTGGTTGAGGCGGCTGATAAAGTTGTCGTACATAGCTATGTCGGCGGCGTTTTCAGTGGCATGGGCTACAATGCACAGCGAGTCTATCAGTTCAACAAGGGTGCGGTATGCTTCGTCCACTTCCAGACGGACTTCTTTCAACACCAGCTTGGTACGTGTGTTTCCTTCGTCGGCGCGTTCTTCAAGAAGGGTTTCTACAATACTGTTACGACGTCCCAGTTCGATAATCCATTCACCCAGTTCAAGAGTTGCTACACAGGCGGCATGTTTTAAAGAGAGTTCCTGCAGAAGGTTGCGCACGGCTGCTATCTCGTCGATGTTCGATTTTTGCGTTACATCTCCGTAGGCATCCAGCACAATCTTCAGGCGTGTGGCTGCTTCACGTTTAAGCGGATTGAAATGCGTCAGTCCCGAACGTATGGCATTTGCCAAGCTGCGGAATACATCGTCGCGGTCGCTGTCGGCTTTGTCGATATGAGCTGTGAGCGCACTTTTGATGATTTTCCGGTATGCTTCATCCTCCTGCGCGTGCAGGGCTGCAAGTACGTTAAACTGTTTTTCGATTCTCAACAGGGCAGCTCCCACGCCCCGTATAAGCGTAATTACAAACTCGATGAACTGAAAATGTCCGTCGTTGCGTAGATTGTGTAAGGTAATCTTTTTAGCTTTCATTGTTTTTGTTTTTAATGATCGGTTTTTATTATATGAAATCGGTTCAAAACTAATTTTTTACTTTCCAAGTATGTGGAAAGTATTTTTCAAACAGTTTTGGTACTTTCCACATACTTGAAAACTGTTTTCGGTATATGCTTTGTTATACTCAACAGAAAATGAAATGCAAATAACAGAGGTATTCTGTTGTGGCTCAACCGCCGTGCTGCACCAACAATGGGGCATGCCCCATTGTTGCTTTTATTCGCAAATCAATTTTGTTTGAGTATAAGCATATCATCAAATTCAAGCGACAAATGTACAATATTTTTTATACAGTTCTTCTTGACTTGCGAAAAAAAATTTCAACAACTTTCCTGTCAACGTATAGCATGGGAGGAAAAAATCATTAACCATTATTCCACAATCGTCATTTCATCAAGTAAATAGCCTGCGTTGGCATATTTATCAATAATAAACAGAGCATAACGGATGTCGATGGAGATGTTACGACTTTGGTCGGGATTAAACATTAAGTCGCTCATTACGCCTTCCCACGCACGGTCGAAGTTTACGCCAATCAGTTCGCCACGGGCGTTCAGTATGGGACTGCCCGAATTGCCGCCGGTTGTATGATTGGTTGCAGTAAAGGCTACAGGAATGGTTCCATTAAGCTCGTAACGTCCGTAATCTTTTGCAGCATGCAGTTGTTTCAGCCGTTCGGGAACATGGTAGTCGTAAATATCGGGATTCTCTTTTTGCATAATTCCTTCAAGCGTTGTAAAATGCAGGAAGCGCACCGCATCGCCGGCTTCGTATCCGCGCACATCGCCGTAGGCAACACGCAGAGTAAAGTTGGCGTCGGGATAAAATGTCCGCTCGTTATCGAATTGCATCAACGCAGCCATATAAATACGGTTCAGACTGTCTAACCGGTTTTGCAGTTCGTTGTAGCGGGGAAGCACCTTTTGTTGATAAACATCGGTCAGCGACTTGTAAAGTTGGTAGGCAGGGTCGCTATTCAGTTTTTTAACGCTTCCGCTGTTAAATCCGTTCAAAAAAGCCAGCGTTGCCTGTTGCGATATAAAAAATGTTTTGGCATACACCTCGTCAATATATTTCGATATGTTTCCTTTGTATTTATTGTTGATATTTTCGGTAATATCGGGAAAAAAAGCGGACGGAATGTTTTGATATAGCATTTCGAGCACAACTGTTGCGGTTTCTTTGTCCAATGGAAGATGGAGATTTTTAAAGTGCATCTGTAACTGTGCTTCTGTCATTGCTTTTATTGTTGAAATGGTTTCGCTGTCGTGGTTGCTGTCGCCATAAAGCGCCAAAAGTCGCTCAAAGCGTCGCGAAATACAAATGGTTTCGAGTCCGAGTCCTCCAATGTATTCGTTCAGATAATCGCGCACCAGCCTGTATTGCGAATAATCGGCATAAATATTTTCGTAATCCGATATGATGTTCCCGAACTTTGCTTTGCGGTCGTCGCTGCTGTTTACCCATTCGTCGAAACGCTTTTCGTAAGCCTGTTTTGTGCTCACAACATCCATTTTTGCCAAACCGCGGATTTCGCCTTTCCAACGTTTCCACGCATTTGCTATCGAAGCATTTTTTGAGGCGTACTGAATCCTTACACCTCGGTCGGCAGCCATATAACGATTCATCACATTCAGCTTGGCAGTGCGTATATCAACCAATTTGGGATAAATAAAATTGGCGAGCATCTCGATATGGAACGATGGCGCATACTCCGAAGTGTTTCCCGGATAGCCGAACACCATTGTAAAGTCGCCCTCTTCAATGCCTTTCAACGAGATGGGAAAATGTGCCGCCGGACGATAGGGTACATTCTCTGCTGAATATTCGGCTGGCTCATTGTTCTTGTTGGCATAGATGCGAAACAGTGAGAAATCGCCGGTATGACGGGGCCACGTCCAGTTGTCCGAGTCGCCGCCAAACTTGCCGATAGACGAGGGCGGCGCGCCCACTAACCGCACGTCGCTAAAAACTTCGTTAACAAACAAAAAATATTGATTGCCGTAATAAAACGACTCTACAAGCCCCGAATAGTGCGTTCCTTCAACGGCTTCTTCCATTATTTTTGCGATGTTTTTACTGATGGCGGCTTTACGTTCGTTCATATTCATATCATCGGTAACGCCGTTGAGTACGCGAATGGTAACATCTTCCATCCTTTTCAGGAAAGTAACCTTTAATCCCTGATTGGGAAGTTCTTCGTCGGCTGACATTGCCCAAAAACCGTCGGTCAGATAATCGTGTTCAACACTGCTGTGGCTTTGTATTTGTGGATAGCCGCAGTGATGATTGGTAATAAGCAGTCCTTTGTCCGAAATCAGCTCGCCTGTACAGCCTCCGCCAAAAATCATTACAGCATCCTTCATGCTTGCCTTGTTAATACTGTAAATATCTTCCGCCGAAAGTTTAAATCCCTTCGCGTGCATTTCGTCAATATTATACTTCTCAATAAGGAGCGGCAACCACATTCCTTCGCCGGCATAAGCGCCCAGCCACATAATAACTGCAACAGCAGTAAGTAAAATTTTACGATACATAATTGTTTTTTTTAATGTGCGCGAAAATAGATAAAATACGACAAACTACAATGAGATGGAAAAAATTAGACGTTTATAACTGTTCGCATCATAACTTTATGCGGCTATAAACTACAGTTTTGGATAAAATAAGCAACCATAGTGCGAAGTGATTTTGCTTAAATCATATTACGTAAGTATAATTTGGGCAAAAATAATTAACGTGAAATTGTTCCTGCAGAACTTTACTGTCTTATTCCGCTTTCAAACCGTTTTGCGGGCAGTACACAAAGCATCCGAGTCTGTAGCAAATGTGCTATACATATTCCTGCAATTTATTTTTAAAATCCTGTAAATCGTTCAAAGTAATTTTTTCTTTAATAATGCGGTGAATTTGATATTTAATTTCGGTATCGGTTCGTTTAACTTCTTTTAAAAAGCCAAGTTCTTCCGCTCTTTTTATGCAGCTGTCCAAATCTTTTATCGACCTTACGATGTTGTTCCTTTCGGGAAAAAACAGTTCAACCTCTTCTTTGATTTCCGTGTGGGTAATGAATCGTTCAAGCGATTGAATTTCAGTCGGATTGCTGTCAAATTCCTCCAGTATTTGTCGCAGAACAACCAGTACGATAGATGTTTCAAAACCCACAGGGCGACGCGAAACCAAATTCAGCGTTAAACCGTCTTCCAGTTCAAATTGCTTTACAAAGGCAAAACCTTCGTTTTTTTTCAGAATTAATTCCAGCCCAATTACGCTGATATAATCCTGTATCTCTTTTTGATACGAAATAATATCGTTCCATACCGAATTATTGCGGTCAACTGTACCTTTCAGCAAACGAACAATCGCTTTGGAGTAAGGTTTTATGTTATTTTCTTCGCTCATTTTGTTAAAATTATTTCGGGTATTCGTATATATTTTTTATTTACGCTGTCGAACAGAATATATTGCGTTTTGTCGCTGTTCACAGTGTGTTTAAATTCCTTCATCAAGCCGATGTAGCCAAACAGTTCGGGCAATCCTTTTGTTAAACCGCCTGTATTATCTACAATTTCGAAGATTGTTGCCTGCGATTTATCGCTCAAAATCTTTTTGATATGCGTTCGCAATTCTCTTTTATCAACAATATACGGATTAAACAGTTTTGTAAACTCTGTAAAATCAGCTATATCGGCATCCGACATTTGAGGTTTATCGCGATAAATTACATCTTCCCACTGATCGTAAGTAGTCAGTTTTCGTTCAAAAGGCAAATTGATTCCAATCTCGTCGATTTCGAACGAAATATTGGGTTTCGGCTTCAATTTTGTTTTGGTTCTGTTTGCTTCGAGCAACAATTTTTTTATTTCCTGAATAACGCCTTTAGTAACTTCGGTTCGCGAAAGTTCGGTTTCACGAATAATTCGGCTCAGTTTTTCCGCCATTTTATCGTTGGTTCTATACACTTTTTGTCCCGAATCAAACAAAAGACGTTTCATATCTCTTAAAAAAGCATCGTTGGTATCAATGTCTTTTTCCTCGGTTGTTTGGTAGAGCGCTTGCGTCAAATGTTCCCACTCTTGTTGCAGTTCCGACGAAAGCAAAAACTCCCAGAAAGCGTAAAAACTTTTACCTTGCGGGCTCTCTTTCAACTGCTCTAACGCATCGAAAGTATATTGCAGAATGGAGCCTTTGTTCAGCGACACATCGGTTCGGCGCTGATAAATTTCCTTGATGATATTTTTAAAATTGTCGTCAACTTCTTTGAAATCCGACAGCAGTTCTTTGCCCAATTTGTTCAGATTGTTAAATCGCGGCACAATTTCATATTCTTCAAACACTTTTATGCCCTCGCCCATTTTCAGGCGCTGTATTTGCTGTTCAATTTCTAATTTTTTGTCTTCGAGCAGTTGCAGACGTTTTTCTTTGTCGTCGTTAGTAAATTCGACCAATTCTTCCAGCTGATTAAAAAGCGATTTGAATTTCGATTCTGCGCCAATATAATCTTCTTTTTTAAGATTCGTTAGCCAGTCAATCGTTTTGCTCGAATGGATAGAAAGTTCATAGAAAATATCGCCCGTTTCGTTCTGAAAGTTAGTCAGAAAACCGCTGTCCGTCCACTTTTGAATGTAAATTCTCGCTTTTTTCTCAAAAGTATCGCCAAAGCGGATTTCACTGTTTTCATCGTCAATTTCAAAGCCCTTTTCTTCCAGATAATTCTCTAATTTATAGTGAATCGCGTCAGATGACACAGTTGCTTCCTGTGCAAAAACATCAACCAGAAACAGAATAATTAGTTCTCTGTTCTTGGTTTTCAGCAGTTCAACGCTTGGCGAACTGTTCAGTATGTCGGTTAATTTTGAGGTATTCATAAACTGTTCAAATAATTAGAATAAATCACATACGAATTTCACGAATACAAAGTAAGAACATTATATGATTGGAAAGCGAAAATAGAGTACAAAAATATAAAAATAATTTTGTTTGGCAGTTTCAATATCTGAATGCGACTTCATTTTTTTGTTCTTTATAAACATCTTTTACTTATTGAAATGGGAATAATTTTCTGAATAAAAGCTATTTACCATTTCAACAAGTCATTATCATAATTTTTGATATTCACACAAATAAAAAAGCTACATTTGCTAATTGAATGTACGAACCCGCCTTTATTGCGTTGCAAACGTAATTGTTTTTACCAATGTTATGATGTTTTATAACAAGCCGCTGCTAATAATGTTATTTTAATATTACTGATAGCGGTTTAGTATTAATACCAGATGTTACGCATTCAGTTAGGATACTGAGTTCAGCATAAGCAAATGTATCGCTTGGTAGAGTAATCGCACCACAAATCGTGCATACTTGGCAGAATGCACGATTTGTATGCATTGCATTTTCTACCGAACGACAATTCCTAACGGGATTTAGCCAATCAAAAATAGCATGAATTAATTTTATTTAAGTAATTCAATGAAATTATCATTTAAACTAATTTTGTTGAACTACTTACTATCGATTTTTTTACCGTTTTTCTTTACTTTTGCACTTTAGCAATTAGGACAATGAAGGGTAATCTTTATTTGCATATACAAAAATAGTCCATTCTTATCTAATTGCCAATTATTTATAGCGACATACTTTTTAAAACACTATCGAAAATTGAACTATTAATGTTACGCTCTAGTTTGAATTGAGAATCGGCGGAGCCAAAATTAAGTCTTTTCAAGGCTACTCAAAATAATTACTGCGCGGCATAAGTTAAATTCTTGTCAATCGAAATTGAATGTATTATATTTGCCAAAAATTTGTACACAGCAAAAACAGAACTCTTAGTTGTTTTAACTCGTAATTGAATAGTTATGGCACAGATAGGAAAACTCAATCGGTTAAAAGTTCTTCGGAAAGTTTCCATCGGTTATTTTTTGGATGGGGATACATTGGGCGATTTGCTTTTACCCATGAAATACGCCCCTGCCGAATTGAAAGTGGGAGACGAGTTGAACGTTTTTGTTTATCTCGACTCCGAAGAACGTTTGATCGCTACCACTCAGCAGCCGTATGCCGCAGTGGGCGATTTTGCCATGATGAAGGTTGCCGCTGTTGAAAATGTAGGCGCGTTTCTCGACTGGGGACTTGTAAAACAGTTGTTTGTTCCGTTTAAAGAACAGCAAATCCGCATGAAAACAGGCGAAACTTATTTGGTTTATGTTTACATCGACGACAACACTCAACGCATTGTTGCATCGTCGAAAATCGACAAGTTTCTCGACAATACGCCACCCGAATACAAAACCGGACAGGAAGTAGAACTGATTATCGCCTACAAAACCGATTTGGGATACAAAGCTATTATAAACAGAATGCACTTGGGTGTAATTTATCACAATCAGATTTTCACACAACCTAAAATTGGCGAAAAAATGAAAGGATACATCGGCAAAGTTCGCGAAGACGACAAAATAGACTTGCTTTTGCAAAAACCTGGGTACGAAAAAATGGATGAAGTATCAGCATTTGTGTTTTCAAAACTGGAAGAAAACAATGGCTATTTGCCTGTTAACGACAATACATCGCCCGAAGTCATCTCCCGACTGTTTAAAATAAGTAAAAAAAATTTCAAGCAAGCCATCGGAGCGCTGTATCGTAAAAAACTGATTACAATTGAAGAAAAAGGAATCAGAATAGTATAATAAAAGGAACACAGATGAGGCGAATAACACTGATTTCCGCAGATAACAATAATCATACAAATAACAATCCGCATTATCCGTGTTCAAAATACATTTATTAATCATGTTATTTTCACAGTTATGAGTTCTGCAATCAATCTTACCGAAGATCAGGAGGCGAAACGCCAAATAGATGAAATTGTCAAGGGATGTGGGTCGCGTTTGTCGCCCGACGACAAAAAAATGGTCTATAAAGCTTTTGAACTTGCAATGGAAGCGCATAAAGGAGTGCGCCGAAAATCGGGCGAACTCTATATTATGCACCCGCTGGCAGTTGCGCGTATCGTTGCCGATGAAATAATGCTGCGGGGAGTCGGAATAACGGCAGCATTACTGCACGATGTGGTTGAAGATACAAATTATACGCTCGAAGATATTCAATCAATGTTCGGAAACAAAGTCGCCTCAATTGTTGACGGCTTAACCAAACTGGAAGGCGTTTTTGAGCAAACCCAATCGAAGCAGATAGAAAATTTCAGAAAGCTTTTGCTTACAATGGTTGATGATATTCGCATTATTTTGATAAAACTGGCAGACAGGCTTCATAATATGCGAACATTAGACAGTATGCCTGACCATAAAAAACTTAAAATAGCAAGTGAAACGTTATTGATTTATGCACCACTGGCGCAACGACTGGGCTTATACAAAATTAAATCGGAACTCGAAGATCTGAGTTTTAAATATCAGCATCCGGCAACTTATAAGGAAATATCAGACAAATTACACGAGTACAGATGCAAGAACGACTGGCTGATTACAAGATGTTCGTTGCCAATAAGTAATAATCTTATTAACAAGGGATATGATTTTATTCCTGTCAGCCGTTCAAAGTCGGTATATTCTATCTGGAGGAAAATGCAAAAGCAGCGGATTCCTTTTGAAGAGGTTTACGATTTACTTGCATTACGGATTATATTCAAGCCGAAGCCTGATATTCCTGAAAAAAGTCAGTGTCTGGATATTTACTCTGTAATTACTGACTTGTTCAAGCCAAAACCTGAAAGGCTTCGCGACTGGGTGAGCGTTCCGAAAGCGAATGGCTATGAAGCTCTTCACCTGACAGTAATGGGTCCTGACGGACAGTGGATAGAAATACAGATTAGGAGCGAGAGGATGAACGAAGCTGCCGAGCGGGGGGTTACGGCGCATTGGAAATACAAGGGTGATGATGACCCGCATTTGCCGGAGCTTGAGGACTGGCTGAAAAGGATACGGGAATCTTTGGAAAATCCTGAACTGAATTCACTGGAGTTTCTGGATGATTTTAAAATGAATACTTACAGTTCAGGGATGATGATTTTTACTCCGAAGGGCGATATGAAACTTATGCCAAAAGAGGCAACGGTACTTGATTTGGCTTTCGAAATACATACAAATTTAGGTTACAAATGTATTGGAGCCAAAGTCAATAATAAACTGGAATCGTTAAGCCATCAACTGAAGAGCGGCGACCAAGTGGAGATTCTTACTTCCGAAAAACAGTCGCCCAAATACGAATGGCTAAACTATGTTACTACATCCAAAGCCAAAACACGAATAAAAGAAACCTTTAAAGAGGAGCGAAAAGGTTTTATTCAGAATGGAGAGAAAGCATTAGAAGAAACATTAAACATGAAAAAACTAACCATTAATGCGAAAATTCTGAAAAAACTGCAAGATTATTACAATATTGAAAATCGCGACGAACTTTATTACCGAATAGGACAAAAAACCATCCACCTCGACAATCTGCAAGAAATATTGAGCGATAAAACAACAAATAAATGGGTGCGCTACTGGCATTTATCTTTCGGACAGGATTCGATAATAAAACTTCCGATAGGCAAGAAAAAGAAAGAACCAGCATCAATGAACCTGTCCGATGACAAACAGGAGGAGTACAACATTGGCACATGCTGCAATCCTATCCCCGGCGACGATGTAGTAGGATACCGGAACGAACGTGGCAAATTGATACTGCACAGCCGCAATTGCCCCAAAGCAATACTTTTGATGTCGAGCCATGGCGACAGAATTGTGTCGGCAAACTGGACGTCGCACAAGGTTTTCTCTTATCTTGCAAAGATTACGCTTTCGGGAATTGACCAGGTTGGAGTCGTCAGCAAAATAACCCGAACAATTTCTGAAGATCAGAACGTAAATATGCGCTCTATCCGCTTCGACAGTCATGATGGAATTTTTGAAGGCTCCATCTACCTTTATATTCCCGATACGGAAGACCTGAACACGGTAATAAAAAAAATATCTGACATCAAAGGCATTCAAACTGTTGCACGACAGGAGCGGATTAATGAAAAATAAAATTATATTTTGCCATAATGCCAGAAAACAGGATGTAAATAACCTGTAATGTAAATACCCATAGAGTAGAAAATCATTCCTGATGCCTTACATAAAAAGTTCAAAAGAACTTATGTAGATAAAATTTAACAACAATTGCTAATTCAATCTGTTTGTCTGTTCAAACCTATTTGAAAACTTGCCCGCCTGCGCAAAATCATGGTGAAAACGTTTTGAAAATGTGCAAAATACCAACGGCACACAAACCATCCGGCAAACCTGTTCCGTACACCACCTCTACTGGTACTCGCTTCGCCCGAGGCAGGCAAATATCATCACAGCAATAGCAATACTTCCTTAATTGTCTTTGTAACCCCTCACTCTTTTCGTATCGAAAACTCAACGCGATTATTCAATCCTCGTGCAAGGGGCTGGTTGCGGCGAATCTGGCGCTGAATAAAAGGCTCTACCAGTTCGTCGCCCACTTTCAGGAAGTTGTGCTTTTCGGCAATGTCGCGGTTTACTTTTAATGGCTGTGCTCCACCGTGACCAATTGCCGAAAGACGTTCGCCATTAATTCCTTTTTCGGTAAGAAACTGTTTAACTGCATCGGCGCGCTTTTGCGACAGTTCAATGTTTTGTGCTTCGTCGCCGGCGGCGTCGGTATGCGCGGCAATATTGATTTTAATCGTTGGATTTTCATTGAGCAGCGCAACCACCCTGCTTAATGCTTCGCGGGATGAATTGGTCAGTTCCCACTTCCCCGACTCGAATTCTATATTGTCAAAAATCAACGGCTTTTCAACACTTTGCAGTTCAATGCTGACGTTATACTGACGGCTTTCGCGAAGTCCGTACGTATTCAGTTTGGTTTTTTTGTTGAAATACTCCGGAGCAGTAGTCAGAATCAGGTATTCAACATTGGGTTGAAGCATGTAATTGAACGTTCCTGTCGATTCAATATTGATGCGCGAATTGGCGCCATCGGTTCCCACAATTCGCACAACAGTATTGGGCGGAACGGGCGTTTTGCTTCCAGCATCGACGCTGCCCGAAAGCGTTACCTGCAAGGTGGGACGCTCGAAATAATAAATACTTTCGTATCCTTTTGCATTGTTGCGCGAACTTGAAAAGAATCCGGCGTCGCGATTGGGATAGTACGATATTCCAAAATCGTCGGCAGACGAATTGATGGGTAACCCAGCGTTACGAACATCCCAGCGGGTTTCGTCCAACTGCTTGGCGCGATATATATCCAACCCTCCAAACCCGACCTGCCCGTCGGAACTGAAATAAAGAACGCTGTCTTCCTTTATATAAGGAAACATTTCGTCGCCGGGCGTATTAATATCAATACCAAGATTAACAGGCGGGCTCCAGCCATCGCCTGCCTTAACGGCTTTCCATATATCTTTTCCGCCAAATCCGCCGGGTATGTCCGAAGCAAAATAAAGTGTATTTCCATCGGGCGAAATCGAAGGATGTGCAAAGGTAAGACTGTCGGCGCCTATCACAACTTTTGCAGCCTCGCCCCACTTGCCGCCAGAGCGTTTAATGTTCCATATTTCGGCGCCTGTTGGAGCTGTTTTTTCGTAGCGGGCACGGGTAAAATAGGCTTCTTTGCCGTCGGGCGTAAAAGTGATGACGCCATCTTCCCAATCCACTTCTTCAGCCTGTTCAAACAGAGGTTCAATATCTTTCCATTCGCCTTTTGCTTCTTCGTGAGCAACATAAATTACCGAAGCGCCCTGCCCTGTAATTCGGTTGATATTTTTATTTTTTTTGTTTGCCCGTCGCATCGACGAAAAATAGAGCATATAAGGATCGTCGGGCGCAAGTATTGGCGAATAATCGGAGTATCGCGAATTGAGCCTTTTGATTTGCGTTATCGAATAATTTTCGGGGGGCGGCGGATTCAGTGCCAACTTTGCCGACGTCAAGCCATTGTATGCAACCCTGTCGCCCACAACTTCCCGAAGATATTCGTCGAACAGCTTTTCGGCTTCGGCGTATTCGCCTGTTTTGAGTAGCGACTGTGCAAGGTAAAGTTTTGCCCTGCGGTCGGTATAACCGTAACGCATGGCACGTACATACGCGGCTGCCGCCTTCTTGGGCTGATTAACTGCTCGGTAACTTTCGCCCATGTAAAACGAGGCTTCGCCTTTGTAATAACGGTTTTTTTCTCGTCGATATGCTTTCTGAAATGGCTTAACAGCGCGGTTGTATTCACCTATATCGTAAACCTTTTTGGCGTTTCCCAAACGGTTTTTTGTTCCACAGCTTTGGAGAGAAAGGAGAACCGCTGTTGCAGTTAAACAAATAATATATACTAAAAAACGTTTCATTATTCAAGGATAATAACTGTCTTTTGGAGTCTATAATGTTTTGTGTAGGTAAATATCTTTTTCGTATATTATCCTGTTAGGGATAATTATAAAATGAATTTTCCCACATTAAACATTATAGAATTGTCTTTTAAATCTAAATCATCAAACGCTTTTATTCTAATTTTATTATTAGAAGCTGTTTGAATTATTAGACCTCTTTGTAAAATGTAAAAAAATGGTTATCCGGTAAGTTATTTTTGGCTAAAGCCGATTTGTTTTGCATCCTATCCGTTGGCTGAAAAGCCAACGGATAGGAAAAGAGAGCTTCATTGCTGTCGGCTAAAGCCCAATATTCATTTTTAAATTCGCGAATCTAAGGTGTTGTCAATTTAAGCTACAACAAGAAAAAGCCATTGTTTGAATCAAAAAAAACTATTGCAAAATATAATGTGATTTGACTTTTCAGACTCCCGACCTTTGCAAAAATTTTAATCAAAAATTATTTGTATGGAAGCTATCACTATCGAATGGCGGGCATTCAAGGGGTTGATATTAAAAAACAACACTATCGCCAAATTTGTTGCTGCATGACAGGCATTGGCAGCAATAAGACCCCGAAGACGGCTGCATCATAAAGTAGTGATGTATTACTACTGTTTTTTTACGCATTTACCGATAATTTTATAGTGTGCAGCATTTATTGATATAATTTATATTCGACTAAAAATCAATTGCTTGTGAAACAGATTGGTTTGTTCTATTTTGCTGATTATTAAACGCATATATACATTGTAAGTACTGATTATAATTTAGTTTATATTATTATCTTTGTATCCCATTATGGGAAGAGTAAATACTCCTGTTCTAACCACCACG
>JAITVO010000212.1 GCA_031285765.1 Cytophagaceae bacterium
CAGCGCTTATGATGCCCGGAACGGCCATCGTTATATCACCGCTTATCGCTCTGATGAAAAATCAGGTGGACGCCATGCGTAATTTCAGCGAGGACGACGGCGTTGCTCATTTTCTCAACTCATCGCTTACCAAAGCAGCCATCATACAGGTGAGAGAAGATGTTGCATCGGGCAAAACAAAGTTACTGTATGTGGCTCCCGAGTCGCTGACCAAAGATGAAAACATACAGTTTTTGAAACAGATAAATATTTCGTTTTATGCAGTTGACGAAGCCCACTGTATTTCGGAATGGGGGCACGATTTCCGTCCCGAATATAGACGCATCCGTCCAATTGTTAACGAAATAGGCAGTGCGCCTATCATAGCGCTTACTGCAACGGCAACGCCGAAAGTGCAGCTTGATATTCAAAAAAATCTTGGGATGTTGAATGCGCACGTCTTTAAATCGTCGTTCAACCGCCCGAATCTTTATTACGAAGTGCGTCCCAAAATAGACGCAACAAAAGAGATTATCAAAATATTGAAGGCAAATCAAGGCAAATCGTGCATCATTTACTGCTTGAGCCGCCGAAGGGTTGAAGAACTCGCCGAAACTCTTGTTGTAAATGATTTTCGTGCACTTCCGTACCATGCGGGCATGGATGCAGCCACCCGCTCCGACAATCAGGACAAATTTCTTAACGAAGACGCCGACATTATTGTTGCAACAATTGCTTTTGGAATGGGTATCGACAAGCCCGACGTACGTATTGTGATTCATTACGATATTCCCAAAAGTCTTGAAGGTTATTATCAGGAAACGGGACGTGCCGGACGCGACGGCGGCGAAGGACGGTGCATTACTTTCTACAGCTACAAGGACATACAGAGGCTCGAAAAATTTATGCAGGGCAAACCGCTTGCCGAACAGGAAATTGGGAAGCAGCTCTTGATAGAAACCGTAGCATACGCCGAAACATCCGTTTGCCGCCGAAAGCTGCTGCTCCATTATTTTGGCGAAGAATACAAGGAAGACAGTTGCGATTGTTGCGATAACTGCCTGCATCCGAAAGAACAGTTCGATGGTCAGGAATATATAATAATGATGCTCAATGCAGTTATTGCATTAAAGGAAAAATTTAAAGCCGACCATATAGTAGATGTGCTTACAGGATTTGAATCAAGCAGCATAAAATACTACAACCACGAGGAACTCGAAATATTCGGAATTGGCGACGAAAAAAAAGCAAAATTCTGGAACGCAGTAATAAGACAATCGCTGGTATTCGGATTTCTTGTTAAAGACATTGAATATTACGGACTATTACGAGTCTCGCCCAAAGGACACGACTATCTGAAATCGCCTTACAGTGTTATGCTTACCCAAAACCACGATTACGAGGAGATGGAAGAAGAGATGGCTGCGGGCGGAACGGCTGCGGTTGACCCCGAACTGTTTGCGATGCTCAAAGATTTACGCAAAAAAATATCAAAAAAGTTAAATCTTCCTCCATTTGTTATTTTTCAAGACCCGTCGCTCGAAGCGATGTCAACCTTTTATCCGATAACATTGGAAGAGCTTCAAAACATGCCGGCAGTAGGCGCAGGCAAAGCCAAACGTTTCGGAAAAGAGTTTGTTGAACTGATAAGCCGTCATGTTGAAGTAAATGAGATTGACCGTCCTGTCGATTTGGTTATCAAATCGGTAGCCAACAAATCGAAGTACAAAATTTCTATCATACAGAGCATCGACCGAAAAGTTGCCTTAGATGATATTGCGGCAGGACGTGGCATTGAAATGGACGAACTCTTGAAAGAGATAGAATCGATTGTTTACAGCGGAACCCGCGTAAATATTGATTATTACATCAGTCAGGTAATGGACGAAGACCATCTCGAAGATATTTTCAACTATTTTATGGAAGATGCCGAAACCGACGATTTAGCCTCAGCCCTCGAAGCACTTGGCGAAGAAACATATTCCGAAGAAGAAATTCGTATGGTGCGCATTAAGTTTATTTCGGAAATGGGGAATTAAAAAAAACAATAATTAATTACAAAATTACCCCTACGATTAAATAAATATCGCGTAGAGACGGATAATTGTCCGTTTCTATATAAGGAATATTTTTTGATGTGTATTCGAATTTTTTCTTCGATGATAGCTTGAAAGCCGTTGAGCATTGTAAATTTTTCTTCGACGATATATAAGCGAATCAGTAGTTGTTTTTGAGCTAAAGTCCCTGTTACACAACCGTCATCCGTTGGCTAAAATCAAAGACAAAGAAACCTTTCTCCTTGCTCTCTTCAGGAGGGAGGGTTTTATTGCTGTCAGTTTTAGTTTACGGATAGAGAATCCATATTTATAGGTTTTAGCCAAAAATATAAAAATAGTTTTCTACTCCTAATTCGCATAAATAATAATTACACAAACAACGCAACAAACCCTGTTAGGGTTAGAAACTGGAAACAAATCAAATTTCGTATGTTTTTCAGGAACTATATAGAAAAACAACATATTTTTCGACTCCGCGCCGTTCGACATCACGATATGAATTAGTGGTCGTTTTGCGGATAATCATAAAAAGTTTTGAACAGGCTGTGTTTTGTACAGAAAAATATTGTAATTTTGCGGGCTATGACAACGATTGATAAATATATTTCGAATTTGCTTTATTTGCACGACTGCGTGATAGTTCCGGGTTTGGGCGGATTCGTTGCCAACCGCCGTCCCGTCGAAATTCGCGAGTCGCAGCACTTGTTTTTGCCTCCCGTAAAGGAGATTGGTTTCAACCGCAGCCTGTTGCACAACGACGGACTTTTGGCAACATATATCGCTCACAAAGAGATGGTAACATACGCTGAAGCCGTAAACATAATTGACCGGTTTGTAAACAACATCTGTTCAAAAATTTTATCGGGAAAAACAGTCGATTTGGGCGAAACAGGTACGCTTTGCAAAGATGCGATGGGAAATATCCTGTTTTCACCAAAAGAAGGCAGTTCTTTTTTACCCGATTTTATGGGGTTCGATTCTTTTCGCTTTCTGCCATTAGAACAAAAACGAGCCATGCGAATTGAGTTTCAAGACGATTATATTCTCCAACCGAACCGTAAACCAATACGCTATTGGATAGTAGCCGCTTCGCTTGCGGTATTTTTCACATTCTTTTCAACCGAACTGAAAATGCCTTCGGTTTCGCAGGCAGGCGTGGGTGAACCATTTTTTACTTATTCGAACTATTCGGAACAGTTCGAAAACAATGTACAGGAAGATGAAACGGTTTTCACCTCCACCGTTTCTGATATGGAAGACGAAAACCCATCCGTGAATTATCATATAATTGCAGGAAGTTTTAAACACACAACTTCCGCCAACAGGGCTTTAAGCGAATGCCGAAGTGCTGGTTTTGAGGATGCCGCAATTTTAAACGATGGCGATGGACGTATCAGAATTTCGCTCTGTACGTTTTCCGACAAGGAGAAAGCGCTTGAAAAATTAGAAGAGTTTCGGCAGCAACGACGCTTTTCGGCAACTTGGGTGCTAACGGAAAAATAAGATAAACGATACGCAATTATTGTTTAGCGTATTACACCCGCAATTTTTCAAATTTCCTTTAGGATGATTACAGATAAAAAGTCGTACAAATATTGCTTGGAACGGGATATGGCTGCCTACGGACTAAAAAAAATATCGTTTCTTGATTATTGGCGAATCGACACTATCCGATTTCAGCGACGGCTGCGGAAGTTGGAATATTTACGCAATGCTGGTGGAAAAAATATTTTCAGGCGTTGTCGTATTTTTCTTCTTGAAATAATAAATCACCGTTTGGCTACCCGTTTGGGATTTTCTATTCCTAAAAATGTATTCGGACCCGGACTTTGCATTGTTCATTACGGCACTATTACCGTTAATGCCAAAGCAAAAGTAGGCGAAAACTGCCGAATACATCCGTCAACTTCCATTGGCGATTACAACGGAGTACCACGCATCGGAAACAACGTATATATAGGTCCCGGCGCCAAATTGTTTGGCAACATTACCATTGGGAATAATGTTGCCATTGGCGCCAATTCGGTTGTAAACAAAGATATTCCCGATAATGTTACGATAGGAGGAGTTCCTGCAAAAATTATTTCACATAAAAGTTCGCTGGAATGTTGCGTTTTCCCTAAAGATTTCATTGATAGATAAAAATAGGACTATTGATAATATGATGATAATTTTGATTGAAATACGCATAAATAAATGGTTACTAAAAATTTAGAACCCATTGCGTTAACTTTTGTGCCCTTTCATGCTCGTATTTTGTTTGAACCGGTTACTTCACAAAGATATATGGGTACTTCTAAAAATTAAATCTTTCGAGGCTTGCGACCGAAACAAAAGCGGAGTTTACTAAAGCAAATGAGCATTTTGTCGAAAGAGTGTAAGGAATAAAAAGCAGTTTTTAGAAGTTCCCACATGATGTTATTACTTCGCATATTCCGCTTTGTAGGATAAAAAGATTAATTTTGCACGACAATCAAAAACTGTTTTTGTATGAACAAACTGAATGCTTGGATAATATCATTTCGTTTGCGGACGCTTCCGCTATCGCTTTCCGCTATTTTTGCGGGTAGCATTATTGCTGCGCGGCAGGGCTTATTCCGGTGGGAGGTGTTAATTTGGGCATCAGTAACAACACTTTTTTTACAGATACTGTCGAATCTTTCCAACGATTACGGCGATGCGGTGTCGGGCGCTGACAATGACAGCCGCACAGGCCCAAAACGGATGATTCAGAGCGGTATTATTACCAAACAACAGATGAAAAAGGCGATGATTGTCTGCGCGCTTTTGTCGCTTGTCTCGGGACTTGTTTTGCTTTGCGTTTCATTCGAGAGTATCAAAATTGAAACAGTACTGTTTTTGATTGCCGGATTAGCTGCCATTGCTGCCGCCATTCGCTACACTGTGGGGCAAAATCCTTACGGATACAGAGGATTAGGCGATATTTACGTTTTTCTTTTCTTTGGAATAGCAGGAGTTGCCGGAAGTTTTTTTCTGCATGGAATCAGTTGGAGTTGGGCAGCGCTTTTACCGGCTTCCACAATCGGTTTTTTCAGCATGGCGGTTTTAAATCTGAACAACATTCGCGACATACACTCCGACAGCGAAAGCGGTAAACATACGCTTGTAGTAAAAATAGGGCGCGACAATGCATCGTGGTATCATTTTTTTTTGATTATGGGGGGATGGCTTTGTTTCCTTATCTTTACAAAAATATCGGGAGACACAGGTTTGTTGCCAATTTGTACATTACCGCTTTTTATTGTGGATGTTTGGGTTGTATTCACTAAAAACGACTCTAACAGATTAAACTCCGAACTGCGGAATCTTTCGCTCACAATACTGTTGTTTGTATTGTTGGGAGTCGTATAAATTACGAAGATGAATGTATCAAGTTAATCAATATTATGCTGCAAGCATCCATACAAAAGCATCAATTAATATTTAAGGAACCAGGAGGAACGTCGCGAGGCGTTTTGACTACAAAAAAGAGCTGCTACATTAGAGTTTGGGACAGCGAATCGCCAAGCGTTTGCGGAATTGGCGAATGTTCCGTTCTGCCAAATTTGAGCCCCGACGACAGCCCCGAACTTGACGAAAAACTTGCATGGTGTTGTGAAAATATCAACCGGTTACACAATTCTTTTCACAGTGTGCTGCACAATTTACCCGCCATTCGCTTTGCGCTCGAAATGGCTTTTATTGACCTCAAAAACGGAGGTTGTCAAATATTGTTTCCATCCGATTTTACCGACGGAAAATGGGGCATCCCCATTAACGGCTTAATATGGATGGGAAAACCCGACGAAATGAACCGGCGCATCAGCGAAAAGCTCGAAGCCGGATTCAACTGTTTGAAACTGAAAATAGGCGTACTCAATTTCGACGATGAATATGCAATATTAACACGTTTACGAAATCGTTTTTCATCCGAAGCATTAGAAATAAGAGTTGACGCCAATGGTGCCTTTTTGCCCGACAAAGTGCCCGCCCTGCTTGATAAATTGGCGCAACTGAAAATTCATTCCATCGAACAGCCAATTCGAGCGGGGCAATGGGAGGTAATGCAGCGTTTGTGCCAACAAACGCCCGTTCCCATTGCGCTCGACGAGGAACTGATTAGCATTAACAACATAAAACTCCGCGAGGAGATGCTTGCTTTCGTCCGTCCGCAATACATTATACTGAAGCCAAGTTTAACAGGCGGTTTTCAGTCGTCGGAAGAGTGGATTGCGATTGCCCAAAACAACAATTGCAAATGGTGGATAACTTCGGCTTTGGAGGGCAACATTGGGCTGAATGCCATTGCCCAGTGGACAGCAACTTTTGGTGTAAATATGCCGCAAGGACTGGGTACCGGACAGGTTTTTGCGAACAATACCGAATCGCATCTCGAAATACGAAACGGATTTTTATATCATCTTTCAAAACAATAATGAACGGAATAATTATCAACGAAAAGTTTTTTTCAAAAAGCGACATAGCCATACTTGCTGCCTCTTGTGCAATAAACGACAGCGAAAAAGCAATATTCAATTTTCTGGACGAATGGTTTTCCGAAGATGATCATATAGAATTGCAAACTTCGGGTTCGATGGGCATACCGAAAACAATCGAAATGTCGAAAACAGCTATGATAGAATCGGCGCGGCGAACCATCAACTTTTTTGAACTAAAGCTCGGAATGTCGGCGCTTTTATGTCTTCCAACAAGTTATATTGCAGGAAAAATGATGATTGTAAGAGCCATTGTTGGGCATTTAAACCTTGTAACCACTGCGCCTTCGGGACATCCCATACAAACACTTGACTGTACAGTGGATTTTGCGGCATTTACGCCCATGCAAATGCTCAATGCGTTGGAGATTGACGATAACCCGAAACTCCGCTTACTGCGAAAAGTGATAGTAGGCGGCGCACCCATCAACAGCATCCTTGCAAACAAGTTGCAAAAGCAAACGTTTGACGTCTACGAAACCTACGGAATGACCGAAACGGTGAGCCATATCGCATTGAAAAAACTAAACGGAACAGGGGTGCAACATTCGTTTTTCCCCTTAGCGGGGATAACGGTTTTATTGAACGAGGATGGGTGTATCGTAATAAAACAGACAAACACTGATACAATTGTAACAAACGACATTGGCGAAATACTGCCCGACGGTTCTTTCCGTATTTTGGGAAGGGCGGACAATGTAATTAACTCGGGTGGCGTTAAAATACAGCCCGAAAAGGTTGAAAGTGCTATAGCATCGCATCTTAACGGTTTGTTTTATGTTTCGTCGGTTCCCGATTCGTTGCTGGGCGAAAAAGTTGTGCTTGTAATCGACACTCCTGTTGAACATCCCGACCGGCTATTAATGCAACTTAAAAAAATATTGCCCAAATACGAAGTTCCAACATCGATATACTGTGTTAAAAACTTTCCGATAACGGTTTCGGGAAAAATTCAGCGCAAAGAATTGAAAAAAATGCTGCTAAGGATTCAAAGTTGACAACAGAGAATACACCATTTCATATTATACAGCCATTCTTTTCGACAACACTTTAGCCATTGGCTTATTGTCATCAAGTTAAAATTCATATAGCACTATAACATTTGCCATGCGGTTTTGCTTGTATATTTGTGAATATTTAATTCATTTTTCTCAAGATATTAAAGTCGGAGAAAATAAACTATATTTGCGGTTTGTTTCATTATCCGAAATGTTATAAATGAATATTGGTTATTATACTATTATGAATTTTTCCGAAGATGTCGGAATTATATTTTTTTGCAGGGATATTTTGAGTCGAAAGAAATCATCGCACAACATCTAAACTCAAGCAATTATGCCACGGATTATTTTACTCACCGATTTTACTGAGCATTATGCCAACGGACTGCTAAAAGGAATTGTACAGTATTCAAAAGGACGCGACTCATGGGTGCTGTGCAAAATGCCCCTCTCATATCGTGATCTCTACGGGGTAGAAGGCGTTTTAGAATGGGCGCTTAAGTGGAAAGCCGACGGTATTATTGCGCAGTTTTATAACAGCGACAACGTTGCCATATTCAAACAACATGGCATTGCAGCCATCGCACAGGATTTCAAGCAGCGCTTTACTGAAATTCCAAACATAACGGGAGCTCATTTTTTGGCAGGGCAAATGGGTGCTAACTACTTTTTAAACAAAGGATTCAGGAATTTTGGTTTTTACGGATTTAAAGGCATCGTGTGGTCAGAAGAACGATGTGAAGGTTTTAAAAACAAAATCGCAAAAAGCGGCGCAGGCAACACCTTTTCCGAATATCAGAACATTGAATTTAAAGACTTATGGTTTTACGAATCTGCTCCTTTGATGAAGTGGCTGTATTCGCTTCCAAAGCCCGTAGCGATTATGACCTGCGACGATAACCAAGGGCGTCATATTATCGAAGTATGTAATCAGATAGGTATTAAAATACCCGGTGAGGCGGCAATTCTGGGCATCGACAACGACGAAATTGTATGCTCGCTTTCCGACCCATCCATGTCGTCGATACAGCAGGACGTTGAAAAAGGCGGCTACGATACCGCCATTCTGATGGAAAAGATGATTTTGAATCCCGATGGCGATTTCGACAATGTGGTAGTAAAACCAACACATATTATCACACGCAGTTCAACCGACATCTTTGCCTGCGACGACCACTACATATCAAAGGCAATAAAACATATACATGAAAATTCGTATCAAAAGCTAAATGTGGATAATATTGTTAAGTTAGTTCCTTTATCTCGCCGTTTGTTGGAAACCCGTTTCAAACAGATAACAGGTTTTTCTGTATATTCTTATATATTAAATCTCAGGATAGAAAAATTTGCTGAAAAGTTGTTGGAGTCCGACGAGCCGATTGTTGAAATTGCAATGAAAATGGATTTTCTTGATTATAAAAACCTGTCGCGTCAGTTTAAAAGTGTGATGGAATGTACTCCGTCGGAGTTTCGCGCTAACCGGCAGTAAAAGAATAGCAGATAATATTTTCATTTTCAGTCTTATTTATCACTTATTAAGTGTGTTCGACTTATCTAAAAAACTGCTCTGTTGTCGTAGATTACACCTCTCTTGATCTATAGTTAATAAATGTCACATGAAAAAAACTTGCAATATACTTAGATAGTCATTATATAATTCAAGCAATTTCTTAAGGGGTTTCTAAAAAAATAGATTTTTCGAGGCTTTCGACTGATACAAAAACGGACTTACTAAATATAAATTAGCATTTTAGCGAAAGAGCATAACGATGAAAAAGCAGTTTTTTAGAAGTTCCCTTAATATTATGCTATTGTGCCTGATGTTTCACAGGTGGGCAAACCAATTTTCCATTTCACAACTCTCCATTCTCAAATCATATAAGTTTACTCTCAAAAAAACATATTATAAACATATAATCAGCAGCTTATGTTATTTGTAACCGTTATAAAATTCAAATTTGTTGAAAAAAAATCATTGTTGTATTTTGATTAAACGATTAACTATCTATATTTGCAAAATATTTCTTTGTACAGTTTGTATGAAAAAACGTGTTTCCATAAAGACCATTGCCCAGAAAGTAGGAGCATCGAATGCTGCGGTTTCCTTGGTGTTGAACGGG
>JAITVO010000307.1 GCA_031285765.1 Cytophagaceae bacterium
CAAAGGATAATCTGGCATACGCCTTGAACAGATGTATGGCAGGTATGGGAACAGGGCATAAAATAAATTTCTCGCATTGGAAAAATAATTTAAACTAATTTATGTTGAGTACTTATCAATAAATACTGCACACTATCGAATTTTGATTGCCGCCGTTAATAGCAAAAATACATTCAGGTACAAAATCTGATAATCATATTTAATTCATCCGTGTCGTTCGCGTACTTTTTGAAAAGTTCTGCATTGTTTTCAGCTTCATCAGTGCGCTTCGAGCCAGTTTTTCCCAATTCCCATACCCACTGCCAGCGGAACCGCAAGTTGGCAAGCGTTTTCCATCGCTTCTTTTACCAAAGCGCGAATGCAGTTGATTTCGCTGCCGACAACCTCAAAGTTGAGTTCGTCATGTACCTGAAGAATCATTTTCGACTGAAAGCCTCCATCTGCTAATCTTTTATGAATATCAACCATCGCCTTTTTAATAATGTCGGCAGCAGTTCCCTGAATAGGGGCGTTGATGGCGTTGCGTTCGGCGCCGCCTCTTACGATAGAGTTGCGCGAATTGATGTCGGGCAGGTAGCATCGCCGTCCAAAAAGGGTTTCTACATATCCTTTTTCTCTTGCGCTGCCAATGGCGCTGTCCATAAAGGTTTTTACATCGGGAAAGCTCTCAAAATAGCCGTCAATCAGGGCTTTTGCATCGCTTCGCGAGATATTCAGACGGTCGGCAAGTCCAAATGCCGATATTCCATAAATAATACCGAAGTTAGCAGTCTTGGCTTTGCGGCGCATGTCTGAAGTTACTTCGCTGACAGGGATTTTGTGGATAAGGGCGGCTGTGGCGGTGTGAATATCTTCGCCGCGTTTGAAGGCTGCAATCAGGTTTTGGTCGTTGCTAAGATGCGCCATAATTCTCAGTTCTACCTGCGAGTAGTCGGCGCTGAGAAAAAGGCGGTCGTTGCCTTCGACCACAAATGCTTTACGAATTTCGCGCCCATCGTCGTTGCGAACGGGAATGTTTTGCAAATTGGGATTGGAGCTGCTTAAGCGTCCTGTAACCACGATGGCCTGATTGTACGATGTGTGAAGTCGGTTATCGCTTTGGGCAACCATTTGCGGAAGCGCATCCACGTAAGTGGAGAGGAGTTTTTTTACGCCTCGCTGTTCAAGAATGAGTGGGACAATGGGGTGTTTGTCTTTCAGCTTTTGAAGCACTTCTTCGTTGGTGCTGTACTGTCCCGACTTCTGCGTTTTTACTGCATTGCCGGATATTTTAAGTTTGTCGAACAATACTTCGCCTGTTTGTCGCGGACTGTTAACGTTGAATACGGCGCCAGCCATGTCGATAATTGTATTTTCCAATGCAAGAAGGCGTTTTTTGAGCGCCATGCTGAAGATATTGAGTTCGCTAACGTCAATTTTAACGCCTGTGTATTCCATATCGGCAAGTACAAGTGTGAGCGGCATCTCTACTTCGTGAAAAAATGCTGTGAGCCGCTCGCCGGTAAGTTGCTTTTCGAGAACTGTTTTTAGCTGGAGGGTGATGTCGGCATCTTCGGCGGCATATTCCGTAATATCGGCAACCGATACCTGACGCATACTCCGCTGTTCTTTTCCTTTTTGCCCGATAAGTGTTTCGATGGCGACGGGCGAATAGTTGAGGAGGGTTTCGGAAAGATAATCCATGTTGTGTTTCAGTCCGGGTTGCAGCAGGTGATGGGCTGTCATGGTGTCGAAAAGCGGAAGCGATACATTTATTCCATACTTTTTGAGCATCAAAACATCGAATTTAATGTTTTGACCCACCTTTTCGATGTTTGGATGTTCGAGCGCGGGTTTAAAATGGTTGAGAATGGTTTGCGCTTCGGCAAAATTGGAAGGAACCGGAATGTAACAGGCTTCGTGCGCTTTCCACGCAAATGAAATTCCAACTACTTCGGCGTCGGATACATGCAAACCTGTTGTTTCGGTATCAAAACTGAATGTTTTTTGCTGCAAAAGTTTGTTTGCTGTTGCGATAAGCGCCTGTTCGCCTTCAACGAGCGTGTATTTATGGCTGACGTTGGCAATTGTTTTGAAACGGCTAAGGGCAGCAACTTCGTCAATTGCAGGATTGTCGAACAGTGAGCCTTGCACAACTGTGCCTGTTGCAGCGGATGAAACGGTTGCAGTGGTTTCACCGGCTATTTTTTGCCACAGCGACTTAAATTCGAGTTCGTCAAAGAGTTCTTTCAGTTTTTCGATGTCGGGCGTTTTAAGTTTAAACTCGTCGAAACTGCAATCGACAGGCACGGCGGTTTCGATGGTTACCAGCCTGCGGGCAAGCTCAACCTGTGTGCGGTATTCGATAAGGTTTTCCTTTTGTTTCCCTTTGAAATCGTTGATGTTGGCATACACATTATCAATAGCGCCGTATTTGGAGATGATTGCTTTCGCCGATTTTTCGCCGATGCCGGGGCAGCCGGGCACATTGTCGGCTGTATCGCCCCAAAGTGCAAGTACGTCGATAACATTAATGGGTTGAGGAACGCTAAAATGTTCTTTTACTTCGTCAACGCCCCAAATATCTATCTCGTTGCTTTTTGAACGGGGCTTGTATATTTTGATGTTTTCGCTTACAAGCTGTGCAAAGTCTTTGTCGGGCGTAACCATGCAGGTAATAAAGCCTTCGGAAGATGCGCGGGTTGCAAGCGTTCCGATAACATCGTCGGCTTCAAAGCCTTTTACTTCTATCAGTGGAATGTGCATAGCTTTGAGTATCTGCCGAATGTAAGGAACTGCGCGTTTAATGTCTTCGGGTGTAGCTTCGCGCTGCGCCTTGTATTCGCTGTACATTTCGTTACGGAAAGTAGGCGCTGGATAGTCGATAACAACCCCCAAAAAGTCGGGCTTTTCGCGTTCGATAATATCGCGCAGTGTATTAACAAACCCGAATATCGCGGAAGTATTCAAGCCTTTAGAGTTGATTCGAGGGGCGCGTATAAACGCATAGTAGGCTCTGAAAATAAGCGCGTAAGCATCCAACAGGAATAGTGTTTTTTTGTTCTCAATCATGGTAAATTTATTTTCGGCGAATGTAGTAAAAAAAATGGGAATCCTGTGCAATGAAATTAATAATTCGTATTACGCACTGGCTTGAAAAAAGCCCAATTTTGGCTTACGCCGATTTTCAATTCGTGCAAATATCCTGTGGTGTATTATGTACCGCTGTTCCGTTCTTACTCATTACTGATAGCGCTGGCATAAATAAGTTGGATAAAGAGCACGCTAAATATATTTGTGCACAGGTAATGCAAAAAAAATGATTAATTTTGCTGCGTCGATAAACAAAAGCCGGTTACATCATGTTTACGTTAAACAAAACATATTCAAAATTATGAAACACATAAAGTATTGCGGAATTATTCTGCTGGCGCTGGCATATTCGTCGTGCAAGAGGGAATATATTACCAACGAACACATCTACAATTATTACTACGACACTACCATTGTTAACAACGTTTACAACAGCGACTATTATTACGTTTATCTGTCGGAACAAAAGGAGATAACGGCAGATATTCGCCCGCCGTACCTTGTTGCGGGCGACTCGGTGGCAATCATTGCAACATCGAATCAGGTTGCCGACCAGCAGGAGGCTATCAGCAGCACCAAGGCTATTTTGGAAAGCTGGGGGCTGAAGGTAAAGGAGGCCGAAAACCTTTTTTACCGCGACGGGCGTTATGCGGGAACCGTAAACGAGCGCATTGCAGGGATTCAGAAAGAGATTGACAACCCCAACATCAAGGCGCTTATTGCGGCGCGTGGCGGTTACGGGTGTGCTCAGATTGTTGATAAAATTGACCTGACACCGCTGCGCGAAAATCCGAAATGGGTGGTGGGTTACAGCGATGTTACGGTGATGCATGCTGCGATGAACAATTTGGGAATAGAAACTGTTCACGGCGCAATGGCTGCCAATTTTACCAATGCAACAAGCCGCAACGAACTGCGGAAGGCGCTTTTTGGCGAATACACATCGCTCTCCATCGCAACTAACAACAATTGCATGGAAGGCACAGCCGAAGGACGGCTGGTTGGCGGAAACCTGTCGATAATTTACGGTTTGGGCGGAACGCTGTTCGATTACAACACCAAAAACGCTATCCTTTTTATTGAAGATACGGGCGAGGCAAACTATTCTGTCGATCGTATGCTGATGAACCTGAAACTGAGCGGCAAACTGAACTTTATTCAGGGTCTTGTTGTCGGTCAGTTTACCAATATGACTACGGGTGTTGATAAAAGTTTGGAAGAAATTATCCGCGAAACAGTTGGCGACTTGGGTATTCCGGTGATGTACGGAATAGAGTCGGGACACGGCAGTCCCAACCTGCCGCTCTATTTGGGGCGGCGCGTTAAAATGGAGGTTACCCCGTCAATTGCCACAATGACGTTTTTGGAATAGAATATTTTTAACAGAAAGCGAACATTATGTTTGAATTTGATGCAGAAATCAAAAAAACGCCCGGCATGGACGCCGCTTACATTGAAGTGCCTTTCGATATAAAAAAACTGTTTGGCAAAGGCAGGATGAAAGTTCATGCTGCTTTCGACGGCGCGTCTTACACCGGCAGCATTGTAAACATGGGCGTGAAGAATATTGACGGCTCGGTTTGTTACATTATCGGCATCCGGAAAGATATTCGTGCACAAATAGGAAAGCAGGCAGGGGAGATGATTCATGTAAAAATAAATGAACTGTAATTCGCCCCTGCATAGCATCTACTCCTCTGCCTTCGCTTTCTCCAGCGAAACCTGCGTACCATTCACAAAGGCTACAACAAATGCACCGGCGAATCCGGCATCGCGTACAGCCTGCACACTGTTTTGAGCATCCACATATTTATTCCACGAGCCGGAGAAATATTTGGTCAAACCGCTGTCGGGCATCACCTCTCTGGTTACAGCCGGAACTTTGGCAATCATTTGAGGGTTCGGTTCGTTTCGGAATATGCCAATTTGTATTTTGTATTCTACCTTTGGCTTTTTACCGATAGCCGATGCAACCACATCGGCTGGCAAAAGGTTCTCTTTTGTCGTCTGCTTTTCGGTTGGCGCAGGCTGTTTGTGGTCGCCGGCAGCTACGCCCCTGTTTCTGTGGATGTCGGTGTAGGAGGGCGCAACATATCCTTTGGGCGAATCGGCAAAACGGGAAGTTTCGTCATTTTTTACATTGCCTGATACTGTTGTGCCTGCCATTTGTACCATAAACGACTCTTCGAGTTGATCTACCGAAAGTTTTTTTAATGCCAGCAACCGTTCTAATGTTTCGGGATTGTAAAGTATCATCTCCCGCTTTGCCTCCTCTGCCTTTCGATAATTACTGCTTATCTGGTTCAGCATCTCCTCGCTTCCCGTAAAGGAGCTGGACGAACTGAACTCTTTCGCAACAGGAAAATAGATGCCGTACTTGCCATCAAGCGACTGTTCGTAACAGTTTAACGACTGCTGCCGCATTTCGCGCGAAAGCGAAATAAGTTCTGAACTGTTCATGCCGGCTGTTTCCAAACCGGCAGTATTGGGACTTACAGCTCTGCCTTGCGTTTGTTCGAGCATGCGTGCCGACTCAAGATTCAGGATGTTTGCCCAGAAGTAAAGCGAATCGGCATATTGCAAACGTGCGGTTTGGTCGGCAGCAAAGAAATGACGGTACATTTCGTTCAACCGCATGGTTTTCATCTCAAAATCTTCATCGGTATAAAACGAGAACTTCTGCTGGTCAAAATCAATCCGTCTTTTCTCCTCGCGCTTTATCTTTGTGGGAGTTGTACCGGCTTTGGGGCGATAACTTCCCTGACGCACAAGCCCTGCTACCTTTTCGGATTCCAGCCGCCTTGCAACAAGATAATGCCGGTTCATCTCGTCCTCGTACCCGTAAGTCTGCTTTTCGATAACAATAATCTGGTCAACCAGTTTTGCCAGCTCGCTCTGGTTGTAGGTTTGTGCGTATGCTTTCCGTTTCGCGTTAAGCGTACTGTTCAAACTGTCCCGCTTCTGCGCAATGGCGTGTCCCTTGCGAAAAGCCGCAAGCGCATCGTTGCTCTGGAACTCGGCAAAAAATGTGTATGCCAGCGTGTCGTTCACTGCAAAGTATATTTCGCCTTTTGTTTTCGCCTCCTTTTCGCCGTTCCGTTTTTTTACCGATGTGGAACTGCTACTGCCGGCTTTCGCCGATAGCGGCAATCGGGCAAGCTCCTGCAACTGGCTGATGTTTTCGGTATTGTTTTTTATCACCGCATCGTTCCACATGATTTCGCACACAACAATACTGTCGCCGTTTATTTCCCTGTTGGTTGCAAACCAAGCCTTTCCGGCATACACATCGGGCACAAGCAGAAAGTCGTCGTAAGGCGAATTAAACGGCATACCAAGGTTGGAGGGTTCGGTAAAGGCGCCGCTTTCGGGGTCGTAGTACGACTGGTAAATATCAAGCCCGCCCATTCCCCCTGCGCGGTCAGAAGCAAAATAGAGCGTAACGCCGTCAATCAGCAGGAAGGGATAACGGTCGTTGCCCTCGCTTTTGATGGGAGCGCCAAGCAGTTCAGGTTCGTTCCATGCATCAAGCAACTTTACGATGCGGTACAGATTCCAGTTTCCCGCATCTTCCATCATCGGAAAAAGCACCTCGTTTCCGCGTTCGGTTTTAAAAACAACCTGTTCCTCATCAACGCCCGTAACAAAAAACTCCTCGCTGTACATCAGCGTTCCGGCGTCTTTCGACAGATGAATATACTCCAGCAGCCGCTTGTGCGCAATGGTGTCCTTATTAATTATCTGTATGTCGAAATATTTATTAATCAGTTTTATTGAAGCCGCACATTCGTCCATCGCTTTTTGAGCGTCGGCCACTTTGGGCGACTCGGTTTTGTTCTGTTTAAGAAACCGTTCAAACTGCTCAATCGCCAGTTCCATCTCGTACGACTGCTGATACAGTTTGCCAAGATAATAAAAAAGGTCGGGCGAAACAGGGCGCGACTGTGCAAACTTAAGCCGCTGAATGGCTTCGCTTCGGTTGTTCCCCAAATGGTAGAGGCACACGCCATAATAATAGTTGTTATTAACATCGCGATTGTTACGCGCCAGCAACGACGAATATATTTTGGCGGCGCCGCTGTAATTACTTTCTTTAAACAGTTTAAGCGCATCGGCTTGGGTGCCGTTTTGTGCATTCAGTAATACAGGCAACTGCAATATTACAGTAAAAAAAGTGAAGTATAGAAACTTAATCATCGGATATACTTTTTACAGTTATGAGGCGTCAAAAGTACTTATTTAGCAGAAAAAACCAATACAAGATAACAATAATTCATCATTTTTACTATGTAGCGAGGTGTAAAAAAATGTTCCGCAGAAAGTAAAAAAGACGATTGCCTGCTGACGGGCAGCCACTTTTCATCTCCTGTATATTGTTTGAATACAGGATTGGTAATAACCTGTTTTTAGGGTTAAGGACACAATGTTTCTTGCCTTTTCATCCGTTAGTTTTAGCCAAGCGTCGTCAATTTGAGGCTGAATTGTACTCAAACAGAATTGATTTGCGAATAAAAACAACAAGGGGATTAATCCCCTTGTCAATAAATAAAACTGGAATCCTCTGTTATTTGCAAACCATTTTTGTTTGAGTATAACAAATAATATCACTGCAATTTTTTCAAAAAAATTTATTTGAAATGCAATCTTTGCCCAAAATATACGTTTAACGTGTATCTCTGAAAAAAACATAATGCACGTTGAATAGACAGTACTTACAAGCAAACAGGATAAGATAATTGTATATAAGTCCTGACAGGGTTTTGAACAGTATTAAGGTTGTTGAGGTCGAAAGCATAATTAATAT
>JAITVO010000313.1 GCA_031285765.1 Cytophagaceae bacterium
AAATAAAAATGGTTTGCAAATAACAGAGGATTCCAGTTTTAACTGTTCAGTTTTATTTATTGACAAGGGGATTAATCCCCTTGTTGCTTTTATTCGCAAATCAATTCTGTTTGAGTATATATATAAAAAGGGATGCCTCCTGAAAAGCATCCCTTAGCAACGAAAAATATTTCTTTATTTGTTCAAACGATCCAGAACATCCATAACCTCTTTTACATGCTCGCGACTTGTAGCCAGAAGTTCTTTTTCTTCTTTGTTCAAGTCAAGTTCAATTACTTTTTCCACGCCGTTTTTACCCAAAATAACCGGAACACCAAGATAACAGTTGTTAATACCATACTCGCCTTCGAGATTAATACAAACGGGAAATACTCTGCGCTGGTTGCGAACAATGGCTTCAACCATTTGTGCGGCAGCAGAGCCGGGCGCATACCATGCCGAAGTTCCCATCAGTTTAACCAATTCGCCGCCGCCTACTTTGGTGCGTTCAATAATAGCGTTCAATTTGGCAGGTTCAATTAACTCGGTTACGGGAATACCGCCAACAGTTGTATATCGCGGAAGCGGAACCATTGTATCGCCGTGTCCGCCCATCAAAACTGCCTGAATATCTTTTACCGAAACGTTCAACTCTTCGGCAAGAAAAGCACGATAACGCGCCGTATCCAAAATGCCTGCCATACCAATCACCCGTGAGCGCGGAAACTTACTTGTGGTATGCGCCTGATACGTCATCACATCCAAAGGATTGGAAACAACAACGATAATGGTTTCGGGCGAATATTTCACAATCTGTTCGGTAACCGATTTTACAATGCCCGCATTGGTGCCGATTAAATCGTCGCGCGACATGCCCGGTTTGCGGGGAAGTCCTGATGTAATAACGACCACATCGGAGCCAGCCGTCTTCGAATAATCATTGGTTACGCCAACCGTTCGGGTATCGTAAAGATTAATAGGCGCTTTTTGCCAAATGTCCAAAGCCTTTCCTTCGGCAACACCCTCTTTAATATCAACGAGTATCACCTCATTGGCGATTTCTCTGTAAGCCAAAACATCGGCGCATGTAGCTCCTACGTTTCCGGCTCCAACTACTGTAATTTTCATAACCGATTTATTTATATTGTTATTCATTATCTTTCAAACATTAACCACTATCTGCTTTCTTAAAATTTAGCACCGGCAAAGTTATACAAGCTATAAGTATTTCTGAAAAACAGCACTCGTTTTTAGTAAGAATTAACAAGTATCGCTATTGCACGGAGACTCGAGACAATGTCGATTGAATGATTACTTGATTGTTTGGCTCAAGTCTAATATTTCATTGCAAGCATTTGTTATTGCATAACTTATCGAAAAATATTCTTTCGTTATCGAAGATGACCCATTACTCCACCTACGGTTAATAAACTGTTGTTTATGTGAAACTTCATGATATAATATTCAATAATATCTTGTTTTACATGGATCGACTGGGATGTTTTTTAACTATTTTTTTTATCCTGTTTCTTGTGTGTATCGAAAAAAAACCTCTATATTTGCACCGTGAAAAATGGTGATTGTAGCTCAGTAGGTTAGAGCGCCAGATTGTGGCTCTGGAGGTCGCCGGTTCGAATCCGGTCTTTCACCCTCAACCCGCTTAAATCCAACTGATTTAAGCGGGTTTTTTTGTGATTATTTTTCAGATACGAAACAAGGTGTGCTGATTATAAAATGTTAGTCTGGAGTAAATTTTACCGTTATCTGTTCGGACATTGTGAAAAAAAACATCACGCTGTCGGAATATTTTCCTTTTTGACAGGGATGTTTCTTGTTACTTCATTTGTGATGAAAGGGCAGAGTTTGGTCGAGAAAATTGAATCCGGCGCGCGTTCAACGCTTAATGTTACGGCTTTGAACAAAGCCGGAATGACGGCAGGTTCGTCGATGGCATTTCTGATAAGCGACGACGGGCTTGCAATTACAAATGCCACACTCCTGCAAAACTGCGACTCCATTTTTTTTTACGATAACGGTGGAAAAAATTTTGAGTTGATACGGATTGTTGCTTGTCATCAAAAAGGTAATCTTGCAATGGTTCATCTGAAACTGCCGCGTTCGAAAAGCAGTGATTTCCTTACCCCTTCGCGACAACCTTACGCCGGCGACAGCGAAACGCTGGCTTTTGTCAACAGTGCCGACTCGGATGCGGGACTTTCGTATGGTAAAATTGCCAAAGTAACGCACAATGTAGTGGGAGGACGGCTGTCGCTGGTTGATGTGCATGGAAGCGCCACTTCAAACTGCGCTCCTGTGATTAACAATGCCGGCGATTTTATCGGTATTTACCGCTTTACAGGCAATAGGGAGCGGGGCGCACTTTTGCCCGTATCGTATTTGAGTGATACGTTGTGGATTTCGGTAAACCAAACCTTTACCGAATTTAAACTCAATCCGCAAAAAGCATTACTCACAACCCCCTCTTTTTGCGAAGGTTTACTGCTGATGACTGTTGGAAAATGGATTGAGGCAGCACGTCGTTTCACCGCATTTTTGAAACACGAACCCCAAAATGCGCAGGTTTATGCCCTGCGTGCTTTGTGTTACTTCGATTA
Source organism: Cytophagaceae bacterium (assembly GCA_031285765.1). Classification (GTDB taxonomy): domain Bacteria; phylum Bacteroidota; class Bacteroidia; order Bacteroidales; family Marinilabiliaceae; genus WRMI01. Next base: position 2,595 of record JAITVO010000313.1, read on the forward strand.
TGGCGATAACGCAGCCGGAGGGACTGACGTTGCACAATCGCTAAAGTTAAACCCCGACGGTTATTTGCCTCATTATGCAAGAGCCGTTTCGTATTTAAACGAAAAAAATCTCCAAAAAGCAATGGAAGAGTTGTTTGCAACAGTAAATAAATATGCCGACTTTGCCGAAGCCTTTCTTGAAATCGGAAAATTGCAGTCGAAAAACAGTGATATTCAACGTGCCTACGCCAGTTTGTCGTATGCTTTGAAAAACGATTCGCTGCTGTCCGAAGCGTGGTACGAGCGGGGACGGCTATCGTTGCTTCACTCGTCGAATCAGGCAAAAGCGCTCGCCGACCTCACAATGGCAGCACGTTTGAATCCATCTCACAAAGGCGTTTACACACTTATGGGCGCCATAAAACTGCAACAAAATAACTATATGGACGCCATTCTTGATTTCGACAAGGCAATCAGCAACGACCCATCCGATATACATGCGCTGATGAATCGCGGAATGGCGTATTACAATATCGGACGCAAGGAAAACGCCTGTACCGATTGGGGCGACGCAAGTAAAAAAGGCAATACACAAGCCATAAGGCTACTTGCGCGCTACTGTTCAAATTCTCGATAAGAAACGGTGTGATAATATAAATACACCCCAGAAAATAATTCGTTGTTGATATTCCGCTGTCTTGAGAGTATCGTGTTATTCGTCTTTTATTAACTCTAACTTGGCTTAAAAAACAAAGGAATATGCAAGTAGAGGCGCAAGGTCTTGCTTCTCTACGAAAAACAGGCATATATGTACCACTGTGGACGTTCGGAGAAGGCTGAGTTTCACCCAAACAGGAGATTTGCTTCTGGCTGCCCTTATTCAATTTTGTTTGTCGTGTTTTTTTCACACAGCATAATCCCCAATTCAAATTGTACAAAAATCGCAATTCAAATTGTACATTTTCCTAACTTTTCTATTCTCTCTTGAGCCAACTTTTAATTGTTGAAAAAAATATTTATCATAAAAAATACGATAATCATTGTCGTGTTTTTCGTCTATTTGTGGAGAGGCTTTGTTTACTTTGGTTTTGCATCGGTTTAATTACGTTGCAGACTGTCATCAGTTCTGTAAATTCGTCTTCGCCGTTCAAAATCGGGCTGATCAGCTCAAATGTTCGATTACCTGTAATACTGCAGTCATGTATAATTTTCAAGTGGTTGCGAATGCTGTGACTGTAACCTTCTATTTCGCACCGAATACCTGCTTCTGCCAGTTTGTTCCGCACAACCGTTTTGTCCACGTTGTAAGCCTCAAATTTCACGTCCAAAATCTTTGTTAAACAGTTTGGACGTCATTATTTTTTCTGCAACTGCTGTTATTATTGCCGCCTGATTTAAACATCCTTCGCGAAGCATTTTCGCATACACGTTTTGAACAAATCGTAATTTCCATTGGTAATCAGCCCTGCGATTTCTTTTCCAGTTAAACCAAGCAGGATTAACTGCTGAATTTTCGCTGTTTTTGTTGTCGCTGCATTTACGATTTCTGTTATTCGAGTATCCCTTTTTTGTCGTTTTATTATTAATATTTCTTCGGAAAATCTTAAATAAAGATGTCTGGGCTTTGCTTCGTTCAATATGATGCGCACATTTTCATGAACTGGCAGGTTTTTGAATATCGCGTATTGTAGGGATGAAGACTATTCGTCACTACAATGCGTGTCATGTCGAGTTTATCCGAATATCGCATCCATTTTCCGAAGAGGTCTATTGTAAAAACAATTTTTGATGAAGTAATTTTAATTTTTCCGCGACAAAGATAAACTCACTTTTTTTGTCAAAGAAATAGGGTTTTCCATAGTATATTGAAAATATTTTTGGTGCTTATTGAGAATTATATAATGGTTAACTGATGTTGTGCATTCCGATAGAAATGTATCGCTTTGTAGCGATGATTGCTTTCAACCAAACGATGTATTGGCTAACGCTTAGCTTGCTTTATGGTTATGAAGATGATGCCTTTTCAAGACTACAAACAGTATTGCATAATATCACTGAATAAAGCAATGTAATTAGAGATAGAACCAGCAGTAATAAAGTTAAAAACATTTTTGATGCAGCCGCTGTATAAAACCATAAAAACTTCTTACTTTTGCAAAACAGAATATACCATAAAGGAGGGTAATATTCTGTGCTATAACTATATATAACAGGCGAGCTTAACAGTTTTCCTTTATAACAAAGAGTGAACGATTACAGTTAATCTATTAAAACAAAAAGCATGGTAATTGATGAAATAAAAGCATTGTTAACTATCGAAGCCAATGCAGTAAAGAACATTCCAGCAACCGATTCGTTCGAAAAATCTGTTGAACTTATTCACCGGTATGTACATCTCAAAAAAGGAAAACTCATTACAAGCGGTATGGGTAAAGCAGGACAAATAGCTGTAAACATGGCAACAACTTTCAGCAGCACAGGCACGCCCGCCGTTTTTTTGCATCCCAGCGAAGCGCAGCACGGCGATTTGGGCGTTGTACAGGAAAACGACGTAATGCTGCTCATCTCAAATTCGGGCAAAACACGCGAGATTGTTGAACTGATAGGACTTGCACGCGGCTTGCATCCTCGCATACAGTTTATTGTCATCACGAGCAACCTCGAGTCGCAGCTTGCTCTCGAAGCCGACGTCTGCATACATACAGGCAATCCGCGCGAAGTATGCACGTTGGGACTTACGCCAACCACATCAACAACTACAATGACCGTTATTGGCGACGTACTTGTTGTTTTACTGATGAAAAAAATCGGATTTTCGAACCATGACTATTCCCTCCGCCATCATGGAGGCTATCTTGGCGACAAATCGCGCAAAGCAGCGCAAAATGAGAATGAAGAAAAAATATAACTCATATTACGCAGTATTTTTTTTATAACGCCGTTAGGTATTTTCCCATACATAATCCTCATATTTATCTGAGGGGCGAAGCAAGAGTGAAAATGGGGCATGCGTGATATTCATGTGCTTTAGCCCAAATTGATGTTCTATTTAGACTACCCCCCAAACAGGAGGTTATATTATTAACTCATGTTACGCAGTATTACTTTTGACAGCCTTTTCAAGACTGTTTTGGGTAACATGAGTTACTTAACAAATAATATCACTGCAATTTTTTCAAAAAAATTTATTTGAAATGCACTCTTTGCCCAAAATATACGTTTAACGTGTATCTCTGAAAAAGACATAATGCACGTTGAATAGACAGTACTTACAAGCAAACAGGATAAGATAATTGTATATAAGTCCTGACAGGGTTTTGAACAGTATTAAGGTTGTTGAGGTCGAAAGCATAATTAATAT
>JAITVO010000330.1 GCA_031285765.1 Cytophagaceae bacterium
AAAACGTTAATCAATCGCAAAAAACAATTTCGACAGGCAATATTCCCACAGGTGTTTACGTTATTAAGGCACATTTGAGCAACGGAGAAGTGGTTGTTGAAAGGTTGATGAAACAGTAAATAGAATTTAATCTACAGAAATTATTTTGTTTTAGCTGTCGATTAAAAAGAGTAATAAATTAGGATGAATGGAATTTTTGCATCGTAAACGTTAAAAAACAATTTATACAAAATGAAAAAAGGATTAATATTCATGCTACTCACAGCTTTAATGAGCGGAGGAGCGATTGCGAAAAGTGAAGCGCAGGATGTGCTCGACAATATTTATGTTAAAGAGCACATTGCCAGTCATAAACCGGTACCATATCCCTCAATAAGAGAGGCTGATATTATGTGGTCGAAACGTATATGGCGGATTATTGATTTAAGAGAAAAAATGAATATTCCGCTCTATTACCCTACTACAAAAGTGGATGACCGTTTCAGTTTGATTGACTTGTTGATGCATGGTATCAGATACGAAGGTTTAACCCCATACTCTACCAGAGATGACGAATTTAAAGTGAAGATGGGTACGCCGGAAGTGATGGAAGCTATGGGTGCAACCATTGACACAACCGAAGTTTTAAATCCTACTACCGGACTGATGGAGATGAAAATCATCGAAAACGATGTTCGTAGCGACGAGGTAAAACAGATTCTGGTAAAAGAAGTTTGGTATTTCGATCGTAACTACTCTCGTTTGGATGTTCGTATTCTTGGAATCTGCCCAATTCGCGAATATGTTAATGACGAAGGTGTAGTTCTGAAAAGACAGACATTCTGGGTTTATTTTCCTGAAGCACGACCTTTATTGGCGCGTCATGAAGTATTTGCAACAGGAAATGATGCGCAGCGCCGTTCGTTCGACGACCTTTTTATTAAAAGATATTTTGGGAGTTATATTGTAAAAGAATCGAACGCTTATAATAATCGCGGTATCGAAACTTATGCCGTAGGCGTTGACGCAATGCTCGAATCGAACCGTATCAGAAATGAAATATTTCAGTTTGAGCACGATTTGTGGGAATTTTAATATAAAAGAGAAGAGTGCACATATAACAACAAAGTCTGGAATTTTTTTTCAGACTTTGTTGTTTTAGCCTATAGTTAATCCGCTTACTATAGCAATGTAAAATATTTAGTGTATAGTTCAATAGCGTGTATTTGGGTCCGTTACCATTGTTTATAGCAATTTTATTTATACTCAACGTTAGGGACAAAATGATGGTGGTATAAAAATACAATATTAACGGGAAATCAAGCATAGCATCTATGCTTGATTTCTACCAACATTTTGTCCCTAACAGGACACTGAAATATAAAATAAATAGCACAACAAAGTAAAATCGCTATAAATATGCCGTGAGGCTGTTAACTATTTTCTTGCAAATATAAAACAATCCTGCTCAAAAGAGCGGGATTGTTTTGTGTCAAAAACCAAAAATGTTACATTTACTGCAATAAAACAAGGCGGCTTCCCTTTCGATAAACCGCCTTGCTATTACGAATTGTATTGAATCAATAAAACTTCGATCGGTAATCTTTAACAGTTACATTTTTCTTTATCGATTCGGCTAATTGATAGTCGATATTCATTGTTGCATTGCTTTGCAGTTGTGTTGCGATGGTTTCGGCATTGGTTTCGGCGGTTTCTTCCAACGTAACTTTTACAACGAATACGCCATTTGTACCTGCTACTGCTTTCGATATTTCGTTTACTGGCGAAGCTACAGCAAGCGCTACCAGTGCAGGCTCGGAACCGGCGCCGGGTACCGAGAACGATGCAAAGTTAATATCCTGTGCATTTTGAACCGATGTATTCATTGTTGTGGCAATCGCCACCATATCCTTGTTTGCTGCCATTGCTTCGTTGAAACGCGATACAAGCAGTTCGCCTTTCTTTTTGTTGAACAGTTCGCGTTCGATGCGCGTTTTTACTGTTTCGACAGACGAATAGCCTTTTTCGGAAACCGTTGTAAGAAGCGCAACAACAAACTGGTCGCCACATTCGAAAACAGGCGAAACTGCGCCGGTTTTATTTTCAAAAGCCCATTTCACCATATCGCGGGGCGATTCGAGCGTTCCTACATTGTGGTCGTTTTCGCGAACCTGACGTCCGAAACGCTTGGTGAGATTTTCGGCTTCAACGCCTTCGTTAAATTTTTCGGCATTGTTGTACTGTACGCGAAACTTGGTGGCTTGCTGATAAGTGTTGTCGTAAGTCTTCGTACTGTAAATAATATCCTTTTCGAGCGTGGCTACCTGAAACTTTTTGATGGGTTTGGTCTGCTCCTGAATGTTGATGATATGCGTTCCGTATTGCGTTTCAACTTTTACAATATCGCCTTTTTTGCCAAGGAACGAAGCATTGTTAAATTCGGGCACCATCTGACCTTCCATAAACCATCCCAAATCGCCGCCGTTGATTGCCGAGCCGGGGTCTTTTGAATTGTCGCGGGCTATTTGTGCAAAGTCGGCGCCGTTGTTGATAAGCGTCATCAAGCTGTCGGCAATGCGTTTCGATGCTTCGGGCGTTGCTTCCTGAACAAGAATATGGCGGGCTTTTACCGAGTCGGGAATCATGTTGATGGCTGCAATTCGCGACATTTTGTATGCCTCATTTTCCATGTAAGGACCGTAAACGTCGTTTACCGAAGCATCCAGAATAAAATCCTGAAGCTGTGCGCTCAACTCTTCGGCTTTCATGTTGCGTTCAATGTAGGGCTCGTCGGAGTTAAGATTAACGTACTCTATGGCGTTGCGGTCGGGATTCGAGAAGTCAGGTTTCATTTTCATGATGGTTTCGTACACGGCTTGCCGGTCTTCGTCGGTTGGAGCCACATCGAAAGTAATGTATTCGAAATCGCGCGATGCCTCCTGCTTAAACTGCTCTTTGTTTTTTGCATAATAGTTGGCGATTTCGGTGCTCGAAATGGTTACTGTGCTGTCGGGAATAGTGGTGTAACGCGCCATCACGTAATCGAAATCGACCGAGCGGGTGCGGCTTTTTACTTCGGCGTCAATCGCCGCTTTGGTAACATACATTCCTTTCTTCAAAAGGTTTGTGTATTTGTTCCGAAGCCGTTCGTTCATCATCTCTTTTTCAAGAACATTCCAGTAACGCAAAAACATTGGGTCACTGTTTTTCCGGCTAAGAATGTCGGTAGCCTGCGCTTTGTCGTACATTCCTGTTTGCTGATTTACAAACAGCGGGAACTGCATGATAAACGGGTGGATATTGTTACCTGTTACCATATCCATCAGTTCGGCGGAGGTAACAGCAATTCCGAGTTTATCATAAATTTCGTCGAGCAATGTTTGATCTACAAGTCGACTCCACATCTGGTCTCGAAGCTGAATGGTCTGCTCGGCGGTAGGCGCCTGTCCACTGTTCATTCTGTTGAACTCTTCCATTTCGGTGGTCATCGCCTGAAATTCGTTGATGGAAACAGACTTTCCGTTAATATTCGCGACCTCTGCCTGCGAACTCATTGTCAGTGACCTTCCGGAGGTCAACAAATCGGTTAAAATAAAAGCCAGCAGTGCAACAAATATGACTACGGCTACAATAATTCCTCCTTTACTTCGTATTTTCTCTAAGGTTGCCATTATAACATCTATTAATTTAGCGTTTTTTTCAGGCGGCGAAGATACAAAAAAATGTATTACGACAAGTGGAAAATGCTTTTCATTGCAATTTTTTTTATCTTCTTGTGTTAAGCACTATTTTTTATAATGTCGTTACAGGCATTTCAAAGGTATAGGAGGCTTCAAAAATAACGTGAACAATGTTGATAACACGGAGCGCGAATAAATTGGGACATGGACAACGTGGGGGAATGCGAATTTTCTCGATTTTAGTCTGAATTTTAGATATGCATCTTTTATTAATCACTCTGTTACGCACTGGCTTGAAAAGGCTACCCCAAATAATTACTGCGTAACATGAACTAATCAATTGATTTCTATAAATATTTCCTTTTTGCTTAATTAGGCATACTCAAAATCGGTGTTTTGTGAACGGTAAAAAGCTGTTTGAATTATTAGACCTCTTCGGAAAATATAAAAAAACATTCGTCCGGCAAGTTATATATCGGTAATTTGGGCAGGAAGAGTTCCCAATGTTGGGAAAAGAGTTTTGAATATACAAGGTTCAGTTACTTTCAATATAAGGCAGTGTAACTCTCATAAAAGAATACACTTATCTTATTTTCCAAATTTGTATTGTATTCCGCTGTAAATGCCAAACGAGTACGGGCGAAAACGTACATGGCTATTGGCGCCAAAACCGTTGATAAAATAATTGATGCGCGGTTCAATTTGCAGCGATAAACGGTTAACAATGGGTACTGACAACGATAAACCGGCATGTGTGCTCAGGGCAATGCTGGCTATATTATCGGTTTTTCCAATATTTTTCTGTTCGTTATCGCTTTTCAGATAAACGTTATTTGCTACCATAAAATTAGCGCTCGCTCCTGCCGACAGGGAGAGCGACAGTTTGCTGTCAAGCAGGTAGTAGCGGATAGTAAGTGGTACTTCGAGGTAGTCAACAGCTTGTTCCACATTGCTCGTTACGCCTGCATCCTCAAACAGTAGATTTGAATACGATGGCGGCAATATATTTCCTTTCCCCCTGCTCGGTTCGGGCACTTCTTCAACTTTGTGTTCGGGCGTATTATTCAGAACAATGGCGCCCATCGAATTATTCAGCGAAAATTTTTTCATGAATTCATCGTCAGCGGGATTTTCCAAATTTATGGGAACAGTCGGTATCGAAGGATTGAAACGATGCCCCATTCTTGCATATCTGACGCCCGATTCCACCGCCCATTTATTACCTGCTCTTACGTTAATATTCAGTCCGCCTCCTGCATGGATAATTCCTTTTTCGGTGGGATTTGCTTCGATGCTGTTCATATCCATTTGTAATGCTTCAGCTCCTCCGCTTTTTGTCCCGTAAGAATAAACGGGAGTAAGAGAACCGCCAATTTCAATCCGAGTACGATTTTTTTTCGATTCGTCAGGTTTCTCCATTCCAAAAATAGCATCTGCGCTATATCTGTTTTCCAGTATCAAATCGGGATATTCGCGTTTCAACTTTTTAATTTCAATTTTATTGGATGCAAACAAACCTGATGCAAACTCGTCTTTATTCAATTGTATTTTACTTACATTTTCGGATATCTGTTTGTGATGATGAGCCAGCGGCGCAAGTGCTAATTGATTATTCTTGCTTTCGATTATCTTGCTGTGGTAAATATTTTGGGGGGCAAACAGTTCTTTATCGGATGTGGGTTGTTGTATTTTCTCGTGATTGCTGATTTTTTTGACGAGTGTTTCGTCCAATGTCGAAATTTGTTTCGAAAAATCAGACAGCCAGAGCCATGTCGAAAGCGATACAATCAGCGCCAGTGATGCAGCAACACCTGCAAGACGAAACCATACGGCACGTTTTTTTGCCTGCCTGCTGTTCAGCGAGACTTCAATACGCTCCCATACTTCGGGCGAAGGAATTTCTTCCTGTAGTTCAGCGTGTTTTTGGTATAATTCTTCTATGTTGTTAAAATATTTCATCTTCTTCACGCTCAATATTACATTCTTTCATTACTTTGTTCTTTAGCCATTGGCGTGCTCTCGACAAATTGGACTTACTGGTTCCTACAGAAATTCCAAGTTCTTCTGCAATCTTTTCGTGCGAATATTTTTCAATTACATAAAGGTTAAAAACCAGCCTGTATTTTGTCGGTAACTGAGTAATTAACACTTTTACATGGTCGATATCCACATCCTCAAAGCTGTTTTTGCGGTCGGGCTCTTCTTCATCGCCAAAATCAATATTAAAATCATGGTCGTCAACGTAAAGCATCTTTTTCCGATTTCTGAAGTCTTCCATAATGGTATTTACCATTATTTTTCGTATCCATGCCTCAATTACGCCATCGCCACGATACTGTTTTATTTTGTCGAATACTTTCAGAAAACCGTCGTGCAGCCAATCTTCAGCTTCCATTCTGTTTTGACTGTACCTGCAACAAACAGCAAACATACGTGGAGCAAAAAATTCGTAAAGTTCCTTTTGCGCTTCACGAATGTCTTTCTGGCATTGTGCTACAATGTGATAGATGTCAGCCATACCCGATATTGTGATGTAAACAAAGCAAAAGGTTGCGCAAATACAGCATCAAAAAAAGTTAATACTTTTTCTTTACTCTGTCCATTTCTCTCGAAGCATCTTTTTGTTTCAGGGTTTCCCGCTTGTCGTACTGCTTTTTCCCCTTGGCAAGTGCAATTTCAAGTTTAGCTAATCCACGCTCATTAATAAAAATACGAAGGGGAACAATGGTTAAACCCGACTCCTTAGTTTTACGGTCGAGTTTGTAGAGTTCCTTTTTATGCAGGAGCAGCTTTCGTTCGCGAGTAGGCTGATGATTATTATAGGTACCATAAAAATACTCGGCAATGTTCATCCCTTTTGCCCAAAGTTCGCCACTTACAAAAAAACAATACGAATCGACAAGGCTGGCGCGTCCCTCGCGAATCGATTTTATTTCGGTTCCTCCCAAAATGATGCCTGCTACAAACGTGTCGAGAATTTCGTAATCGAAAAAAGCTCTTTTATTTTTAATATTAATTTTATTGTTTTTCATTCCAACCAAAACAACATGAGTTTAAAGAATATAAAATGGATTAAATAGGATGTTGCCACCATAACGCATATCATTATTATACTGATATAAACAGCTCTCTCTCCTTTGACGATAAAAAATTCGTTAACACCGATAAATGCAATATACAATCCATACAAAACAAGCAAATAAACAAAAAACAACTCCGGAATAAGATTAACAACAATAGTGGCAACATAAAAAGGCGTGAACGAATATGCCGTCAAACCAAATACTACAGAATTGCTGGTTGCAAGTTTCATTCTTGTCATAGCAAAACGCATGAAGAAATAGGTTAGATAAAGACTTCCAAATAAAAACAGAAACACAATAACCGCATTTTTCATGGCAAGCATATAATTTAGCTCCTGAACAGAAACCAGTATGCTCACAAATTTTACAAGTGTGCACAACGCTGTTAAAACCAGCGAATAGTCCGTCATTATTTCGTTCATATCCCTGTTCTCGGCGCTGATTTTTTTCCACTCTGAAACCGGCTTGATAATAATATTTATCAGCCTAATAAACACTTGTTTGTACCCCGACTTAATCAATTCATCTTTTTTCTCCATCAATAGTTCATTTTTCCAAATAAAACACGTTCACGCTCAATTTTTCGTTCATAAGAAGCAGCAAAATTAACAATTTTTTTTTCAAGATGAACAACTTGTTTGATTTGTGAGAAATATTTTTAATACAATTTGATTAACTGGTAAGTATATTGCAAAAAAACAGGTTATAAAAAAACAGCGTATGTTATATTATTATCTCATGCTACGCAAACACACACAGTTTCGCAGGTGCCTCTCTTTATTTGCCGTAAATAAAGAAAGGCTGTTTTGCGTTATATTGTTGTTAAAATCTTACTTGCCAATATGAGTTTATCAGTCTCTATTTTGCATATTCAAAACTGTAAGTAATAGTTCCCTTTTGATACGCAGCTGCGTTGGGGTCGTTATTGAATTTTGCTTTTTTGGCGGCAGCTTCGGCGGCTTTTATTAAACAGGGCGAATTATTTGTAGTACCGCGCTGTGAGTAGGTTGCATCTGTAACTTTTCCTGTTTTATCAACAGTAATATCAATTACAACTACGCCTTGTTCGTTGCAATTATCAACAGGTTTGGGTAAACTGCCCGATATGTTTCGTCCCGAAAGACTGAACGAGTTCCCTGCATTTCCAAGCCCTGTGCCCTGACGGTTGGTTGCATTCGGGTCGCCTGTGAGGTAGCCCTGATTGCCGCTGCCCTGCGTTTCGCCTTCGGAGGCGCTTGTGCCTTGTGTGCGGCTGAAAGCGTCTTTGGTTGTGTTTCGAGCTTGCTGCGCCTTTTTATTCTTTTCTTCCTGTATGCGCTGTTCTTCGGCTATGCGTTTACGCTCGGCTTCTTCAGCCTGTTTACGCTTGGTTTCTTCAATGCGTTGTTGCCGTTCCTGCTCTTCACGTTTCTCCCGCTCTTCGCGCTGCTTTTTCTGTTCGGCTTCACGCTTTTTTTGCTTTTCGGCGTTTATACGCGCGGTTTCTTCGTAATTCTGCGTCATCACGGGCTTTTGCACAGGGGTGGTTTGCGATGGTTGCGGAGGCGACGACGGAGGTGGAGAGGTAGTAGCTGCGGGCAGCGTTGTACGTTCGGCTGTTGGCTCATTGCGGACAGGCTCCGAAACGCCTCTGCCTGTTGGCGAATCGCCAAAATTGACCAATATCCCTTCCTCCTCCGAAGGTGTGGTTTTTATTGCCAGAAAAAAAAACAGCACAAGGAGCGCCGCATGAAAAACAACGCTCCACACAATACCTGTTACCCGTTCCTTTTTTCTTTGCTCTTCCATCTCGTTATTAGAATTTAATTGTGATTTATTTTGTACGACTATCAAATATCGTACAAAAAAAGCCTCTCCTGCCTGTGGTTTTTTTATATGTTTCGCGCAATATCAGTTAATAATGCGAATCAGAAGTTGGTTTTGGGCTAAAGTATGAAAACAATTTTCTGGATTCCAGTTTTTAACTGTTCAGTTTTATTTATTGACAAGGGGATTAATCCCCTTGTTGCTTTTATTCGCAAATCAATTCTGTTTGAGTATAAATGGAAAACACAGCAATGTGCTCATAAACATGCTCGAAAAACACAATATAAGCCCCACAATAAGAAGTCGTAATGCTTCAAATGATGCGCCATCGGGAAAATCGTGATATTCCGAAAGAACAGCAAATACTAAATAGAGAGCTAAAAAAAATGTAATACCCCCAATAACAGAACTTATCCAGTGCTTTTTAAAATACAGGTTCAATAACAGAACGGATAAAAGCAGAATTAACACAATATCCCGCCCCACTGCAAGCGCCGAAGGAGGAAATACGATAAGAATTACAAGTACACTGTAAAACACACTTGGCAATACTTTTGTCAAAAAGAAATTTGATTTCAAAAACGATTTCACAATATATAGATTTTATGTTATTGTTCTTTACTTTTCAGGGCTTGTTGCCAAAATTACCTTGTACTGATTTCGCTTTGCGATGTTCATCACTTTAACAAGTTCACTTACGGGAACACTTTGGTCGGCATGAATTGATATGTAAATGTCGGGATTCCTGCCTAATTTTTTTTGCAGCGTCGCCTCCAACTGGTTATACGAAACTCGCTGCGACTCCACAAAATATTGAAGATTGCGATTAATCGAAACCGTAGTGAGCGGCTTTGCTTCGGTTCGGTTGGTGCTTTGCGGAAGCAGTAGTTTAATGGCATTCGGGTTCACCAGCGTTGATGTTATCATAAAGAAAATCAGCAGCAAAAACACGATGTCGGTCATTGACGACATGCTGAACTCCGAACTTATTTTGTTTCTCCTTTTTAAAGCCATTTTAATCAGATTTTAGCGTGCTGGCTCGTTCAAGATGTCCATAAATTCCATTGTTCGCGCCTGCATTTTAAAAACAACACGTTCGACCCGTGCCACAAGTATATTGTAAGCAAAATAGGCAATAATTCCCACAATCAGCCCGCCCACCGTTGTTACCAGCGCTGTGTAAATACCGCCCGCAAGCATACTTACATCAACATTGCCGCCTGCGTTTGCCATTTCAAAAAACGATTGAATCATACCAATCACCGTACCCAAAAATCCAATCATGGGAGCGCCTCCCGATACCGACGCGATAATTGGTAAGCCTCTTTCGAGCCGCGTAATCTCAAGGTTTCCTACGTTTTCGATAGCAGTGTTTACATCGTTGAGCGGACGCCCGATTCGTGAAACGCCTTTTTCAATCATTCGCGCAATGGGGTGATTGCTCGACTGGCAAAGGGCTAAGGCGGAGTCGATTTTACCGTCGTGAATGTAATCTTTGATTCGGTTCATAAACCCCGTGTTTTCGTTCGATGCTTTGCGAAGCACCATAAAACGTTCGATAAAAATTGCGACCGAGATAATCGACAAAATAGCGAGAACAATCATTATTGAGCCGCCCTTGGTGAGCAGTTCCAATACATTGATGCTTACCTGCTCTACCTCTTCCACTCCAGTTCCGTCGGCTTCCAGCGTTCGTCCGGCGGCTTGTATCATCATAAATAAATTCATTGATTCGTATATTAAAATTTGCGGGGCTAAAAGTAGAAAAAATATTTCATTCTATCACACACTCGTTGCCCAAATATTTTTTAAGAACGAAATATTGATAAATTTAGTGTGTTGCAGGGGGGAGGTTTCGTTATTTTTCTGTTTTATGGCTTGAAGCATGATTTTGCAAGATAAATAACATAACCTTTGAAAGACAATTACGAAACGAAGTTCAATTATTGTACCTTTGTAGTAAAATGAAACACAAGATATACAAATACTTTTCACAAAGAGCGCCGGCTAATAAAATAAACCCTCAATAAAAAGATTATCGCATTAATTTAAAATCCTGCAAAGATTATTATATTTGCGGGGTTTTTAATATGCTCAAGGCGGAATGAATTGATAAATTTATGAAAATAAACAATAAAACCACAGGAAAGGTTGCGGGCATTGTATCGAACCTTGTAACCGTTGAAGTGAACGGACCTGTAGCGCAAAACGAAATTTGCTACATTGTTGCGGGCAATGAGCGACTGATGGCCGAAGTCATTAAAGTTACTGGCGCCAACGCTTCGGTGCAGGTGTTTGAAAGCACGCGGGGACTGAAAACAGGCATGGTGGTCGAATTTGAAGGACACATGCTCGAAGTAACGCTTGGACCCGGCATCCTGTCGCGAAACTACGACGGACTGCAAAACGACTTAGACAAAATGGACGGCATCTTCCTAAAGCGCGGCGAATATACCGACCCGCTCAACCGCGAAACGCTGTGGAATTTTACGCCTCTTGCCAAAACGGGCGACAAAGTGTCAGCCGCGCATTGGCTCGGCGAAGTATCGGAAAACGGTATTCCGCACAAAATAATGGTACCTTTTAAGATGGAAGAGCGTTACACCGTAAAAACCATCGCTCCCGCAGGCGCTTACACGGTGGACGAAGTAATTGCTACGCTCGTTGACAGCGAAGGGCACGAACACACTGTTACGATGGTGCAAAAGTGGGCTGTAAAAATGGCTGTTCGCACCTACATGTCGAAACCGCGCCCGTTCAAACTGCTCGAAACAGGCGTGCGATGCATCGACACCCTCAATCCCATTGCCGAAGGCGGAACAGGGTTTATTCCCGGTCCGTTCGGAACAGGAAAAACCGTGCTGCAACACGCCATTTCCAAACAGGCTGAAGCCGACATCGTAATTATTGCCGCCTGTGGTGAACGCGCTAACGAGGTTGTAGAGATTTTTACCGAATTTCCCGAACTCGAAGACCCGCATACGGGCAAAAAACTGATTGAACGCACAACTATCATTGCCAACACGTCGAACATGCCCGTTGCTGCTCGCGAAGCATCGGTTTACACCGCCATGACGCTGGGCGAATATTACCGCAGCATGGGTTTGAAAGTGCTGCTGATGGCAGATTCAACATCGCGATGGGCGCAGGCGTTGCGCGAAATGTCGAATCGTTTGGAAGAACTGCCCGGCGCCGACGCTTTTCCGATGGATTTATCGGCAATCATCTCAGGTTTTTACGCCCGCGCAGGATACGTCAATCTGTACAACGGCGCAACGGGTTCCATCACCTTTATCGGAACCGTGTCGCCCGCAGGCGGAAACCTCAAAGAACCTGTTACCGAAGGCACGCGGAAGGCGGCGCGGTGTTTTTACGGACTGTCGCAGGCACGCGCCGACGGCAAGCGTTATCCCGCCGTTGACCCGATTGACAGCTATTCAAAATACTTGGAATATCCCGAAGTTCAGGAATATCTTGCCAAAAACTTGGGCAACGGCTGGCTTCCCAATGTGTTGAAAGCAAAAGATATTTTGCTTCGCGGAAAGGAAGCGATGGAGCAAATCAACATTCTGGGCGACGACGGCGTGCCTCTTTCGTTCCACGACAAATACTGGAAGTCGGAACTCATTGACTTCGTCATTCTTCAGCAGGACGCTTTTGACAAAATAGATGCGCTTACACCGATGGAGCGTCAGGGCTATATGCTCAACAGTGTTTTAGCCGTTGCCGACAGTGAATTTAAGTTCGATAACTTTGAAGAAGTTCCAACTTTCTTTAAAGAAATCATCAACATATACCGCCAGATGAACTACTCCGAATTTAATTCCGAAAAATTCAAAAAGCACGAAGTAGAATTGGATGAACTTGCGAGTGGAAGGAAAAATTAGAAATGCTGGAATTGGGAAATTACGGTAATGAATTGTATTTTATGCACTGGTTTGAATTTAAAATCAGTTACTATACTCAAACAAAATTGATTTGCGAATAAAAGCAACAATGGGGCATGCCCCATTGTCGGTGCAGCACGGCGGTTGAGCCACAACATAATACCCTGTTATTTGCAATTCATTTTCTGTTGAGTATAATAAACAAAATACGACAGCAAACATTTTGGACTACTTTGTATAAAATACCGACACGTAGCATTGTGTCGGTACGATTTGTTTAATACCAAACCGCCATCAATAATATTATACTCAAACAAAAATGGTTTGCAAATAACAGAGGATTCCAGTTTTTAACTGTTCAGTTTTATTTATTGACAAGGGGATTAATCCCCTTGTTGCTTTTATTCGCAAATCAATTCTG
>JAITVO010000221.1 GCA_031285765.1 Cytophagaceae bacterium
ACGGTCGGCAGGTGTTTTTGTTTTTTCGTTTTCGCCCAGAACGTATGTATATCGTTTGGGCGAGGTGTGTTCTACTATGAAGTTGCCGCTTTCGTCAATCTTTGGCTCGCTACTGATGAAAGACATTCGATATGCGGTATTTCGACTGTGCTCAATGACCGAATTGTGATAAAAAGCCAGAATACCGTGATAGCGAGTATGATCGATAAGTTTTTCGACTAAATTTCGTAAACCTATACGGTTGCGTGCAATTTGAATACCTGCGAGTGTTTCAATATCAAGGATGGCAAGGGTTTTACCATCAGCAAGTTTCACAGAGGCAAAACGTTGAATAGATTTTATATTGTCGCGATCAACATCAACACTTTCGGCTTGCGTTTCAAATTGTATTTGAGAGCCGAAAATTTCCATGAGCCAAGTTTGCCAATTTTGGCGACTGTATGTTTGCTGTAAGTTGCCTTGTGTCATAACTACTATTTTTTCTTTTTGATTTCGTTTTCAATCTGCTTCAATTCGTTCATATCCTCTTTGTCGGCTTGTTCGAGTTCGTAGTTTTTGCGTTTTTCATCAAACTCATTGTACACCTTATCGACAAACGCTTCCATTTGTTTGTTGGAAATAGAGCCTGCACCAATAAGCAGATTCTTTTTATTGTAGGTAATGATGCCATCAACATTTTCCTGCCAAAACTTCATGGTTAGGTCGTTGCGCCCCTTTGCCTGCAATTCTGCGGTTTCTAAAAAGATAACAACGAGGCGGTTTAGGGTATCAATTTCATCTTCCGTAAGATAGTTTTTTGCAGTGTAAATATCCTGTTTCCTTACTATTTTACCTTTCCATGAAGTGAGAGCCATATTTGCGATATTTGCATCGGCACGCGACACAATGAGTTCAGCGGCGGTTTTTCCTGTGGCGGCAAAAAGGAGTTTGTTTTGCGTTTCGGCAAAAAACATCTGCGTGGTTTTGTCACTTGCATCATAATCGACCGAAAGAGCAAATAAATCACGTACTTTCTGATAAAAACGTTTTTCGGAAGCACGAATATCACGAATCTGCTCCAACAGTTCATCGTAATAATCGGGGCGACCGTCAGGATTTTTCAGCCGTTCATTGTCCATCACGAAGCCCTTTTGCATAAATTCTCTCAGCACCGTGTTTTCCCAACGACGAAACTGAACGCCTCGTTTGCTGCGAACTCTGAAGGCAACGGCAATAATCATATCCAAACTGTAAAAAGTTACATTATATTGCTTGCCATCTGCGGCAGTTGTCAAGTAATCCTTGACAACTGAATTTTCATTTAATTCCTTGTCTTTCAGTATATTAATAATATGCAAACTGATATTTTGCTTAGAGGTGTCAAAAAGTTCAGCCATCAGTTGTTGATTGAGCCAAACTGTGCCGTCTTTGGCGAAAAGTTTCACTGAACTCTTCCCGTCATCGGTATTGTAAATGATGATTTTATTGTCTTCCATGCGGCATTCGTTGTTGTAAATCTTGTTGTGTCATAACTTATTTATTAAAAATAACTGCCGATAATGTATAATGGAACATTCGTCATCCATTCCTCCTTTCGGAAATTTGACAAGGACGTGCGAATGGCATATTGCGGTTTGAATTTTTCGCAGAAAAGTTTGAAACTTTTTGCCTTGGTATTTTCAGAAGATTTTACTTCAATCGGAATAATTTCGCCCTCATTTTGTATTACAAAATCAACTTCCGAAGTAGAACGCTCATTGGTCCAATAGCCAATATAATCCGGTTCGTTGGCTTTGAGTTGCTGCATTACAAATTGTTCGGCAAATGCTCCTTTGTATTCTGTGAACAGAAAATTTCCCAACACTACTGTTTTTAAATCCAATCCCGATTTAGCAGCGAGTAAGCCTATATCGTTAAAAAACAATTTGAAAACTGATAAATCCTGATAGGCAATAAGGGGCATTTCCGGTTTTGAAATTCGATGTGTCTTGAGCAAAATTCCCGAATCAACCAACCATTGAATAGCTAATTCAAAGTCTTTTGCCCGTGCACCTTCTTTCATTACTCCATATACAAATTTTTTGTTTTCTTTGGCGAGTTGCGCCGGTATATTTTGCCAAACCATATTCAAGCGGGGAACCAGTTCATAGGGTGCATATTTTGAAAAATCTCGCTCATAGGTAGTTAAAATATCTAATTGCTTTTGTCTGATTATCTCCCAATTCCTATTTTTTGCAAATTGCGCAACTACTTCGGGCATACCGCCTACATACAGATAATAACGAAGAAATTCCTTGAATTTTTCAGTAAAGACATCCAATATATCCCAATTTTTTTCTTCCAAAATACGAGCCAAGCCGGTTTCGCCAGCAGCCAGTAGGAATTCATAAAAATTCATCGGATAAACATCTAAGAAACTGACTTTTCCAACCGGAAAAGAAACTTTATTATGTAAATTCACTCCGAGCAAAGAATCGGAAGCAACTACAAAATATTCAGGCGCATCTTCGTTGAAGTATTTTAACGAAGTAAGACCTCGCGATGCCGCTTGAATTTCATCGAATATAATTAACGTGTCTTCGGGTCTAATAGTAATACCCGAAAACGCTTCTAATGCAGCAATAATGCGTGGAATACGCAAATCTTTTACGAATAAGTCCTGTAATTCGGTTTCATATTCAAAATTGACATATACCATTTTCTTAAATTCGGTTTTCCCAAATTCTTTCAAAAGCCACGTTTTCCCTACTTGCCTTGCGCCTTGTACAACAAGAGGCTTCCGAAACTCACTTAACTTCCATTTAATCAAACTATTTAGCGCGATTCTTTGCATTTTTATCAACTACTTTTTATTAAACTACTACATTTTTATCAGGTATTTTCCGTTACGAAAATACATTTTTATCAAGATAAAAGTGCGCAAAAGTACACTTTTATTAATGAATAATCATAAAACCATAGTTTTTTATCAACTGAATTATCAAGTAAAACTCTCGCTGATAATTATTTCAGGTACAAATTTATTGTTATTCTCTGTCTTATCCGGTTCTTGTTTGTCTTCGCTTTCTTTCAAAGGATATTTTTTAGCAATTGCTATCATTGCATCAAGCTGTTTGGCCGACGGCATTGAAACCTTTTTCAGTCCTTTTTGTAACTTACTGATTTCCTTTGAAAGTTTTTGAAATCTACCCAAATTCAATGCTTCTTTTGTCAAAAGTAATAATTCTTGTTCTTCTTTGCTGGCAAGTTGCAAACTAATGATTGCTTCAAGATAACTGTTTGCCACCTTTTCGGCAGGGCTGTTGTTGATGACAACAGTTCGTTCAGCCTGCTTTTCAACTTCTAATTGCTGCTTGAAAAGAGTAATCGCTTGTTCGACTTGCGTATGGTGGTTATCTGTAAGAGAAACAGATTTTTCTTCTTTATTGGCTCGGTAAATTTCTTC
>JAITVO010000053.1 GCA_031285765.1 Cytophagaceae bacterium
ATCATCAAAGAGCACAATAAGGATAAGTTGAGCCTAAGGAAAAGAAGACTCAAGGCTGCTTATGACTTGAAGTACCTGAAAACTCTGATTAGCTAAATTTCGTGCGTTTGCCCTAATAATCATCTGTTTTTTTCAATAGTTTGCATTGATGTATCAAATAAAATGGTAATGGTTGAGGCGGTTTTCCGCATTGTCGCGTTCCGCCCACAATGGGATAAATATCTTCCATTGCCGGTTTCGGGCATAATTTTATCTTGTAATTGTCGTGATACTTCAACGAAGACAGATTCAACTGATACATATTTCGGCAAAAGCCTAATCCCTGTTAATATAAAAAGCCGTATAACAGATGTGTGTTTGTATTGCTTTTTACATTTGTTGTAAATGATTAGTATTATTTGTCGTGAATTTTATCCGCTCCTATGGAAAACAATAGTTTTTGCTTATATTAAGGTATGTACATTTGCGGCGTCAGAATCAAGTATAATTCTTAATATAAATTTGATATGAAATTATCTTTAAATTTTTTGAATCGCTTGGAGTTAAAGCTCTTTGGGAAGTACAGCCACAGCCATTCGCCTGTTAGTACATTTGTAGCGGCAGCTACTGCTATCAGTTCGTTTGCCGTGATATTTATTACTGGTGTTATCATGGATTTCATTGCCAGCGCCGAGCAATCCACGCGCGATACGGTTGCCTACATTTTTATTGGAGCCTCGTTTGTGGCAACAGCGCTACGGTGCATTCGTCCGTTTAAAGCATTAACCACAGCAGGGTCCAGAGCCGGATTCATTGCGTACGTGCTCTGTCTTTTTGTTGCTGCTTCTTTTATTTTTGGTTTTATAGCCTTTTGGGTAGCGATAGCTCTTTTAATGTTGCTGGTACTGTGGATTTTTTATTACTTTTTCCTGGGAGGCGCCGAAAGACCTGTCAAAACACATGCGCATTATTCCGACGGCACAAAGGAAGAGGTGGAATACACAGGGAAGGGTATAACCGGCGAAATGTATTATAAAGGAAAAGAGAGCGGTAATGAGTTTGTTGAGCAGTAAAAAAATACTGCCCCCCTTGCCACAGCAGTAAAGCGGCAACCTTACATCCATTGTCATTCCCAACTCGGATACAGCTATCGGGGCGGCGGTTTTCGTGAATTACAAAAGCCTGACTGAAATTATCAACCATGCGCAGCGTGTGCATTGACAACCGTAGCGAAGCTGCCCTTAAATCGGTACAGATAGCCGATATGCATGGCAGGGTTGTGTACGACGGTATGGGTCGAATATTTTCGACCCATACGGAGGCGATTTCGGTGAACAGACCCGGCGGCATCTACATTGTACGATTGGTTTCGGACGATAACAGGGTGTTATCGACGAAAGTACATTTAAACTAAACTCCCAATCCCCTAAATGGGGCTTAAAGTCCCCTTTAGGGGATTTAGGGGTATTATCATAAAAAAAGGGAACTTCGGTATGCCTGAAGTTCCCTTTTTGGAATGCAGTTTTGTGCTTATGCGTTGATGATTTCGACTTCCGTGCCTTTTGACATGTCGCTGAAATAGGCCGTTTGGGGAACTATGCGATAATAGGCATAGTTTTGCATCATACCGGCTTGCATCATTTCCTCAAATTCGGGATGATTTGCAAACAATATGCGATGATATGCTGCAATTTCGGCTTCGGTTGCGGGCACCGCTGTTCCATCGACCGTTACATACACAGGCAATTTTTGCGCCGAAAGGCTGATGTGCGGATTGGCTGCAATGTTTTTACCTTTGATAGAATTTGCATCGGTTGAAAAGAGAATGGCGCCGTTTACAATGGCATGTTCAATAATGGAAGCACGGGGTTTGCCGTTTGACGAAGTTGCCAGTACGGACGACATGTTACTTCCGGTTAAAAAATCAATTACTTTTTTCATTTGCTTAGAGTTTTAACTATTAAATGAACTGTTGTTGTGCTTTGTTTTGGCAGTACAACTCTTTCGGCTTGTGGTTTTGTTGTCGGTTTGGAGAGTTTTGCTGCCTGTTTTGTTTGTAATCCGGGACAAAAATAGATATTTATTCTGTTCGGTGTACTGCTTTATGATATTTTGCACGAATTTAACAATATATGTTGTGCGATTGGTTGGCAGACGATGGCAGGGTGCTGCCGACGAAAGTGTATTTGAGCAATTGATAACTAACAAACGAGGGAAAACGCCCCCATGTTTCGTTTTCCGGTAAATGGCGTAGAGGCAACCCTTGCGCGTCAAAAACCACCGCCCGAATCTCTGGGTTATTGAGAATCTCGAAATACCCGATACCATCTCCAATCCTAAACGGATGCGAAAACAGGTGGACCACATCAAAGGCGGACATCATTTCTACAATGATTGATAAAAACCGACACCTGCTTTACGCGGGTAATTACGCAGACTGTTTTGCAGGAGCGACACCCCGGCTGAACGGAGTATCAGATTAAAGCATACAATAAAGTTACTTACAAACCTGCGTGGAAGGCAATGTACGATTCCGAATGTAGAATATGATAGCAGTTTGGTATGTGTTTAATCACTTCAGTATTGTATTTAAAATAATAACCTTACCTTTGTACCCAAATTTATTTAAAATATAACCTTACGCAACCAGATGACGACTGACGACTCGGGGAAAATACTGAAAAGCATACGTCCCACAAAAATTGTTTTGCCGATATTGATAGGATTAGGGGTTTCGGGTTTTATGCTGTATCGCGAATATAAGCCCGACAGTTTCTCCCTTTTAAGTTTCTCCATACAGTCCTTATTCTGGCTCATCCTGTCGTTTGGAATGATGGCAACCCGCGACTTGGGCTATATTATTCGCATTCGTGTACTGACACAGAATAAACTGTCGTGGAAAAAAGCGTTTAATATTATCATGCTTTGGGAATTTACATCGGCTGTAACGCCTTCGGCTGTAGGAGGGACAAGCGTTGCGATATTTTTTATCAACCGCGAAGGCATCAGTGTTGGGCGAAGTGCAGCCGTTGTACTCGTTACTTCGTTCCTCGACGAACTCTATTTCATCATTATGTTTCCCGTCCTCTTGCTTTTGATTGGCAGCGCCGACCTGTTTTCGCTTGGCGCTAACAATACGGTTGAACATTGGTATCAAAATCAGTTCCTGATTATTGCCATTGCTGGCTATTCGCTCAAATTTCTTTACACGATGGTTATCAGCTACGGTATTTTTATCAATCCACGCGGACTGAAGTGGCTGTTACTTTGGATATTCAAACTGTCGATTATCAGACGATGGCGACCACAGGCAAACGAAACGGGGAGTGAACTCGTACAGGCTTCACGCGAGTTTAAAAGCTGGTCGTTTACCAATTGGCTGAAAGCATTCGGAGCAACATTTTTCAGCTGGACAGCGCGTTACTGGGTTGTGAATACGCTTATTATTACATTTTTTGGCATTAAATGGCTTGGCTGGGATAATCATTTGCTTGTTTTCGGAAAACAACTTGTAATGTGGATTATGATGCTGGTAAGTCCTACTCCCGGCGGAAGCGGATTTGCCGAATATGTGTTTAAAGAATTTCTCGGCGCCTTTATTCCTGCGGGCACAGGCGTTGCAATGGCGCTACTGTGGCGTATAGTGAGCTATTATCCCTACCTTTTTATCGGCGCATTTGTTATTCCCAAATGGGTAAAAACACATTTTATAAAAGTAAAAATGTGAAGATGTTATTGAGAAATGTTCGGATAACGAAACTGGTTTTGTAACCCGCATAAAAGACAACGCTATTTAATAATTAATAGATGAGTGTATATACAACGGCATAATAGATGACTCTGTAACAGGATTTGCAGTTAAAAATATCTAATCAAGATTAAGAATTACACGAAACACTGCTTTATGACCGTATTTTGAAACGTAAAATTGAATTTTTGACTAATCTGTTTGATGGCATTTTCTCCATAATAAAAATAAAGCAGGACGAAAGACTTAAAAACACAGCATTATGAAAACTATATTTTCAATTAAAGGACAGATTGTCGATTTATTTGAACGAAAAATTTATTCGGGCGAACTGTTTGTAAACAACGGCATTATCGAAAGAATCGAAAAACTGAATACTGCTCCTCAACACTTTATTTTACCCGGATTGGTCGATTCGCATGTACACATCGAAAGCTCGATGCTTACGCCGTCGCGGTTTGCCGAAATGGTAATTCCACGCGGAACTGTTGCGGTAGTTTCCGACCCGCACGAAATAGCCAATGTAACAGGCGAAAGCGGCATTCAATTTATGATTGACGATGCCAAAACTGTTCCGCTGAAATGTTTCTTTGGCGCACCGCCGTGCGTTCCCGCCACGTCGTTCGAAACATCGGGCGCTGTGCTGGATGCCAACGCTGTTAGCCGGCTGCTCAACCGAGACGATATTTTCTTTCTCTCCGAAATGATGAATTACCCCGGCGTTATTTATCGCGACAGCGAAGTAATGGCAAAAATTGACGCGGCTTTAAAGCGCAACAAGCGAATCGACGGTCATGCACCCTGTTTGTCAAGCAACAATTTAAAAAAATACATTCAAGCGGGTATCAGCGCCGACCACGAATGTTCGTCGCTCCCCGAAGCGCTCGAAAAAATAAATCTGGGAATGAAAATTCAGGTACGCGAAGGCAGTTCGGCACAAAGTTTCAACAAGCTGTCGCCGCTTTTTAAAACGCATCCCGAAGCATTGATGCTTTGCACCGACGACAGCCATCCCGCTGAGATTGCACGGAACGGACACATCGACCGCATCATTAAACTCGGAATTAAACTCGGGATAAATATCTTTGACTTGCTTCGCTCGGCAACGATTATCCCTGTTCAGCACTACAATTTGCCTGTCGGATTGATGAGAGTTGGAGAGAGCGCCGATTTTATCGTAGTCAATAATTTGAACGGCTTTAATGTGATACAAAGTTTTATTAACGGAAAACTTGTTTATGATTCAACGCTCGGCATCACGTTTTCGCTCCCCGAAATAAAGCCAATTAACCGCTTTCGCGAAACATTCCTGTCGCAATTCGACATCGAAGTAAAACTTCCCCCAAATAAAACATCCGTAAAAGTAATTGAAGTAACAGATGGCGAACTACTCACAACTAATTATTTGTGGAAACCGGCGGTAAATGAAAACAAAATTGTAAATACCGATACGAAAGATGATATTTTAAAGATAGTAGTTGTCAATCGGTACAACAACGCCAAGCCGGTCGCCGGTTTTATAAAGAATTTCGGACTGAAAACAGGCGCTTGGGCAAGCTCCGTTGCACACGACAGTCATAATATTGTAGCTGTTGGCGTGGACGATAAATCTATTATTGAAGCCATTAATTTGCTAATAAAACAAAAAGGTGGCATTTGCGCAGTCGATAACGATTCAACAGAAATTCTTGAACTCCCCGTTGCCGGAATTATGTCCACAAGCACAGGCAAAGAGGTTTCGGCACAGTATAAACAACTGAACAAAAAAGCATCAACGATGGACACTTCACTCAAAGCTCCATTTATGACACTTTCGTTTATGTCGCTTTTAGTCATTCCGCACCTGAAAATCAGCGATAAAGGACTGTTCGATGTGGATAAATTTGAGTTTGTGGAGTTGTTTGAGTAACTCACGTTATGCAATAGCTATAATTTTAGTGTTCTTTGCTGTTTCCGGCTGTATTTTCCGAAGAAGTCTAATAAAAAAATGGAGAACTGCTAACACTATTCTCCATTGACCGTTATCCTAAAATGTAAATACCATTTGCAGCCCCATTGCGCCGCCCATGTTGCTGTTGAGGTGCATGTAGGCGGGTGTTACCTGCAGCGAAAGGTCGTCGCTGATGTCGAAATAATAGAAGTGGGCGTCGATGCTGGCGTCGATTACACTGACAAGGTAAAGTGCAAATATGCCTGCATAAGACAATTCGCGGTAGCGTTTAAACCGCTTTTTTGAATTGTCGAGATAACGTAAAAACCACTCCTCCTTGCCTGCAAGGTAGGCTTCGGGGTTGGAGATACCCGAATTGACAAGTATTTCCAGATAACTTTTATTGGATGGGTCTTGAACAACAAAGTCGCGATAGGCGTTGCGATAATATGTGTAGCGCTCGGAATTAAACGTCAGTCCGTACACCACGCCGCCTATGCCCGCAAACAGGAGGGGTACTTTCCAGTATTTTTTGTTGTACATCTGTCCCAGTCCGGGTATCACTGCCGCAAACATGCTTGCGCGGTGCGGCGAGTGAAATTCTTCTTCGGGGGAAGACATCTCAACAATTTCGCCTTCGATGCGGGGGATTGAATCGTTGCTTTCGTTGATAATTACATGGTCGGTATCGGCTGGCGCGGGCAAAACCGAATCGGCAGGCGTACTGTTACGTTCAGCAATTGTTGAGTCAGGACGCAATGCGGCGGATGTTGCAGTGTCGTTAAGCAATGCTTGTACGTTTGCGATGCCACATAGAAAGAGCATCGTAAGCACAAAACAAAATTGTATCATTGATTTTTTCACCTGCAATATCCGTTAATCGCGTCAAGAATTGGCTTTGTCGAGTATCGAAACAATTTTTTCGAGGTCTTCGTCGGAACGAAATGGTATTACGATTTTGCCTTTGCCTTTTGCATTTCTCGAAAATTGAATATTGGTACGGAAGAAGTTCGAAAGCTGCTGTTTCAACTGTCCGTACTCTTCGGCGGCGCGAGGGGCAACTGAGGCAACAGGTTCGGCTGTATCAATGGTTGCGTCCTCCTTTTTGTCGGGTTCAACCTCAACTTTGTCGAGGTCTCGCACCATTTCCTCAATTTTGCGTACCGAAAGGTCGTATTCGATAATCATACCGTAGAAATCGGATAGCGTTTGAGGGTCGTTGATGCTTATCAGTGCGCGAGCGTGTCCCATCGAAATCTGCTTTTCGCGAAGTCCCAGCTGTATTTCGGCGGGAAGTTTCAGCAACCGCAGATAATTGGCAATAGTCGAGCGTTTTTTACCTACCCGTTCCGACATGCTTTCCTGTGTAAGGTTACATTCATCCATCAACCGCTGATAGCTGATTGCCACTTCAATAGGGTCAAGATCTTCGCGCTGAATGTTTTCAACAAGTGCAAGTTCGAGCATTGTATCGTCGTCAGCCGAGCGAATGTAGGCGGGTACTTTTGTTAAACCAGCGATGCCTGCAGCTCTGAAACGCCGTTCACCTGCAATAATCTGATAACGGTCATTCTCTACCTTCCGCAAGGTCAGGGGTTGAATAATGCCCAATTCTTTGATGGAAGTTGCAAGCTCGTTCAGTTTTTCATCGTCGAAGCGGGAGCGGGGCTGCCACGGATTGGCTTCGATTTTGTCTATCTCTATTTCGAGAATGGACGCCGAAGGTCGCCGTACAGCCACATCGTCGGGAGTGTCTATTAAAGCTCCCAAGCCTCGTCCCAAAACACTTTTTTTTGTCATTGTCAATTCAGTCATAGGTGTGAATAACAGAGAATGTAGGAACTATCTCTTAATTCTACTTCACAGTTTTATCTTCACTCTTAATTTTTGTCATATTGTTTTTCTGGAGCAGTTCGCGAGCCAGATTCAGGTAGTTGAGAGCGCCCTTCGAGGCTGCATCGTACATCACTACTGCCTTGCCGTAACTTGGCGCTTCGCTCAGCTTGATGTTGCGGGTGATGAGCGTTTCAAAAACCATATCTTGAAAGTGTGTTTGCACCTCTTCGACCACCTGATTCGACAGGCGCAGACGCGCGTCGTACATGGTGAGCAAAAAGCCTTCAATCTCTAATTCGGGATTCAGTCGGCTCTGGATGATTTTGATGGTGTTCAGCAGCTTTCCAAGTCCTTCGAGTGCAAAATATTCGCACTGAACGGGTACCATTACCGAGTCGGCGCCTGTGAGCGCGTTTACGGTGATTAATCCCAGCGACGGCGAACAGTCGATAAGGATGAAATCGTAATCGTCGCGTACTTTCAACAACACCTCTTTCAGCACATATTCGCGGTTGGGCATGTTGAGCATTTCAATTTCGGCGCCAACGAGGTCGATGTGCGACGGAATAAGGTACAGGTGTTCGATTTCCGACTTTAAGACGGCAGTTTTAGGGTCGGCTCCGTCAACAATACACTCATAAATACTTGTTTCAATTTCGCGCAAATCAAAACCGAGTCCCGACGTAGCATTTGCCTGCGGGTCGGCGTCAACAATGAGTACATTGTAGTCCAGCACCGCCAGACTTGCTGCAAGGTTAATAGCCGTAGTAGTTTTTCCCACTCCACCCTTTTGATTTGCCAGCGCAATAATCTTTGCCATATAAATAACGATTTTAGTGTCAGTTGATAAGCAAGAAACGCTCCCGCTTTTCGACGGGCAAAGTTACGCTTTTAATTAAAAAAACAGTGATATTAGGTGGAAATAATTCGTATTGGTTAATCAACATTCCAAATTTGAGTAGTGTACAACAGTTTTTAATTGATGCCAAATTTAACAATAGGCTTCTAAGAAGTTGTTTGAATTATCAAACCTCTTTGAAAAATGTAAAAAAATGGTCGTCCGGTAAGTTATTTTGGCTAAAGCGTTTCTATCCGTTGACTTCAACCAACGGATAGAATGCCTCTCCACCGCTATCTCCGCATGAGAGGGGCTTTCATTACCACATCGGCTTTAGCCGACGGGTAGAAGATGTACTGTAAATGGTTTTTTCCGAATCTATCTGTTCATAAATACAACAGCATATATTTTTCCCTAAAAGTCCTGAGTTATTGATGAACTTTGCGTCTTTGTGGTAAAAACAGGCGTCACTGCATTGATATCCTAATTTTTCAGAAAAGTTCAATCCTTTAAATCTTTATAAAAACCAATAAAATCACATCACTAACCTGTGTATTGTCAGCCTGTTGGCAAAATAGTAAAGAAAAAACTGCTTTCAATCATATATTTATTGGAAAGTTATACCTATTTTCGCCCGAAGTTTAATCATCAAAATTATATATAACGCTATGAACAATAACATTGACTGGAAGAACCTCTCGTTCGCCTACCTGAAAACCGACTACAACGTTAGATGCTACTATCGCAACGGAAAATGGGGCGAGGTGGAAGTTAGTTCTTCGGAAAACATCGAAATTCACATGGCTTCAACCTGTCTGCACTACGGACAAGAAGCTTTTGAAGGACTGAAAGCATTTAGAGGGAAAGACAACAAAATCCGTATTTTCCGCATGGATGAAAATGCCAAACGTTTGGCTCGTTCTGCCAACGGCATCATGATGGCACCCGTACCTGTGGAACTGTTCGAAAAAATGGCGCTCCAAGTGGTTGAACTCAACAAACGCTTTGTACCGCCTTACGAATCGGGTGCATCGCTTTACCTCCGTCCGCTCCTTATCGGAACCGAACCCCGCGTTGGCGTAGCTCCTTCGGAAGAGTATCTGTTTGTGATATTTGTAACCCCCGTAGGTCCTTATTTTAAGGAAGGATTCAAATTGACCAACGTGGCTATTATGCACAACTACGACCGTGCAGCGCCCAACGGAACAGGCAATATCAAGATTGGCGGTAACTATGCAGCAAGTCTTAAAGCCGGAAAAATTGCGAAGGAAAAGGGGTATTCGGCGGTGTTGTATCTTGATAGTAAGGAGAAAAAGTATATCGACGAGTGTGGGCCTGCCAACTTCTTCGGTATTAACAAGGATGGCGTTTATGTAACGCCCGAATCCAAGTCGATTTTGCCTTCGATTACCAATATGAGCCTTTTTCAGTTGGCTCAAGATATGGGTATTAAAACCGAAAGGCGTCCTGTAAAGCTCGAAGAGCTGGGCGATTTTGTGGAAGCGGGACAATGCGGAACGGCTGCCGTTATCAGCCCCGTCGGACGTATTGATGATTTGGATACCGGCATCTCTTACGAGGTGTCGAAAGGCGGTGAACCGGGACCAATCAGCAAAAAATTGTACGAAACCCTTCGCGGCATTCAGTATGGCGATATTGCCGACAAACACAACTGGGTTACGATTATTGAATAACCGTTGCCTGTGGAAAATACGGATGAGGCGAAACAAAAGGTTTCGCCTCATTTTTTTGTAAAAACGGATGTCGTGCAAATATTGTTCCTCATCGGAAAATGATATATGGGCGCCTCTAAAAACTTCAAGATCGAGGCTTGTGAGGCGATAAAAGCGCAGTTTACATAAACGTAAATGAGCATTTTATCGACCGAAGCATAACGAAGAAATTGAAGTTTTTAGAGGCGCACATAACAAATTGGGATAGAGTTGACAGCTCTATAGTAAGCACTTTAAATTAGAAATTGCTCTTTGAAATATTTTATAATAGTATAATTACGTATCTTTTTCGAGCGTAACGATTTGGATTGAAAAGTTGTTTTCAAAATATCTGAACAGCGCCACTGCTCCTGCCGCGCAAAACCTGTTTAAGGGTGGACATCAGCATTGGGCGAGTCAGATACGCGGTTACGCTTCAAAAGAGGGAGCCACGGGTTTGCCCGCACAGCATCACGGCGGCAATATCGCCACGCTCCCGCCCTGATACACACCTGCATCGAAGTCGGCTACCCGACCGCTGGCGTAGCATTCAATCCGTTTATGGGCGCATGTACAACGGTTGTGGTAGCTAAATGTCAGAAAACGACGCTTTGAAAAAAGAGAACCCCCGAAAAAGCAGCACAGTTGTATCCACCGTCCTCAAAACAACCATTGGTTGAATTATTGCCTGAATTAATTTTGATAACAAAAGCGCCTGAATTGATTTGCCGATTAATTTTATACAAAAACCACTCTATTGTATTAGTTGTAAATTCGTTGAAAGCGTAAAATTTATTAATTTCAAACTTATCAAAAATTTATTCATTTATAGCGGTTGTGTTCAAATCAGTCATTTGTTAATTAACAATTTGATATCACTAAATGTGAAATATATTCCCCGTAAAAAAAGTTGATAATCAATATTGTATAGTTATTTAATGTTAAATATATTCGGTTTTAACATAATTCTTCTACTTTTGTGGGCATGAGTAATCGGTTTATTCAAATACTGATAGTTGTTATTGCTATTGCATTGGCTGGCTTAATATATATCCAAACAATGTGGATACACAATGCGCTGAAGATACAGGAAGAACATTTTGACCAAATGGTAGGGCAGTCTATCGACCAAGTGGTCAACCGTCTTGAGTTGAACGAGTGTTCTTTTATTATGTCACAACTCGATTTGAATGATCCTGCAAAAACGTTGCCTCCAAAATTGAGAAGTAACGAAAACCGTTATTTCTCAGGAATAAATAGAGTAAACAATAGTGTAAACAATAGTGTAAACATTAAAGATAGCCTACAACTTGAAATATCGGTAGATGTTTCGGTACAGGGACCACACATGGATACAAAAGTTTCGACATATCAAAGCGATTCGCTGGTTTTCTTCGATGATTTCCGCTCGCCTGTAAATTCTCGCATGGATGCTTTATTTACTCAAGTATTCAACGATATTCAGCAGCGAATAAAACTTCGTTATGATGAAAATCGCAACAGGATGATACGCGATTTTTTCAGTGATCGCCCCATTATGGAACGTCTTAATATTACGATGGTGGATGCCATGTTGATGGAAAAATTTGAGGAGCGTGGAATAAAATTTCCTTTTGAGTTTGGTATTTACGATTCAAAAGGAACTTTAGCCGGTTGTTCGTCGGGATTTAACAAAGAAAATACATCGTATGCTTATCAAAAACAGCTTTTTCCGAACGACCTTTATCTAAAGAGCAATTACATTCATGTTTATTTTCCAAAACGACCCAATTTTATCATGGAATCAGGTATGGTTGTGCCAACGGCAATATTTACGCTGCTTGTAATATTATCGTCCATCATCACCCTGTCGGTAATTGTGAAGCAGAAAAAATTGGATGTAATTAAAACCGATTTCATCAATAATATGACGCATGAATTTAAGACGCCTATTTCTACCATTTCGCTTGCATCGCAAATGCTGAAAGATGGAGTGGTTTCAAAAACTCCTTCGACTTTGCAGCATATATCGGGCATTATTCAGGACGAAAGCAAAAGATTAAGTTTTCAGGTTGAAAAAGTCCTGCAAATGGCTATCTTTGACAGGGAAAAAGCAGGGCTTAAATTGGTGGAGGTTGACATTAACGAACTTGTTGGCGGCGTTGTTAACAGTTTTACGATAAAGGTAGAATCGTCTAATGGAAGAATTGTTGAAAAACTCGAAGCCAAAAGTTCGATGATATTTGTGGACGAAATACACTTTACCAACGTAATGTTTAATTTACTCGACAATGCGTTTAAATACCGGCGGGGAACGCCAGTACTGATCGTAAAAACTTGGAACAGAAACAACGGTATTGTAATAACAGTAGAAGACAACGGACTGGGAATGTCGAAAGACGATTTGAAAAGGATATTTGAGAAGTTTTACAGAGTTTCGACAGGAAACGTACACAATGTAAAAGGCTTTGGTTTGGGACTTGCTTACGTAAAAAAAATTATAGAAGATCATAATGGCACAATTAATGTTGAAAGCGAACTGAATGTTGGTAGTAAGTTCGAAATATTTTTACCCTTTAAAAAGAATAAGGAATGGAAGCAGAACACAAGATTCTCTTAGCAGAGGATGATGAAAATCTGGGCATGTTGCTCAGAGAGTATTTGGTAGCAAAAGGCTACGGAACAGATCTTATGCCCGATGGCGAGGCAGCGTATGAGGCGTTTATGGCTAAAAAATACGACGTATGTATTTTTGACGTAATGATGCCCCGAAAAGATGGATTTTCTTTAGCAAAAGAAATCCGTATGGTAAACACCGATATACCTATTATTTTCCTTACGGCGAAGTCTATGAAAGAAGATATTTTTCAAGGCTTCAAAATTGGTGCTGACGATTATCTAACCAAGCCATTCAGTATGGAAGAGCTTCTTTTCCGTATTGAGGCTATTTTGCGGCGTACAAAAGGCACTCTGGCAACTCAGGATGTTTTCCAGATTGGGAAATTCAAGTTCGACACGCAAAAGCAACAGCTGATCGACGGCGAAACTGTAGTGAAATTGACCACAAAGGAATCCGAACTGCTGAAGTTGCTTTGTAACAACGCCAATAAGGTTCTTGAACGCAACTTTGCGCTCAAAACCATTTGGGTTGACGACAACTATTTCAATGCAAGAAGCATGGATGTTTACATTACCAAGTTGCGTAAGCACCTTAAAGAAGATCCATCCGTCGAAATTCTGAACGTTCACGGCAAAGGATACAAATTAGTGATGTAATATCTATTGGAATACGACTCCTGCGTGAGTGAAAAAAAGGACATCGGAAGATGTCCTTTTTTATTTTAGCTGCAATGAGCGGAGAATAGAAACTCATGTTTGTATCTGTTTTGTTGCCTGTAAATTATACAAGGAATTGGAGCGGATCATCATGAAGAAAGAAATAGGATTAAGTGTAGGAAAGGTACTGGATACAGCTAAAACCATCACTACTATCAATGTGAAGCTGTCTGAAAATGATGTTATTTACACCAAGCTTCTATTCCTTACCAACAAACATCGGGAAATAAAGACGCTATTCGACAGTTTCAATAAGTAAAAATAGTTGAGGGGACGTATTGACGAAGTCAGGAAATGCAGCAGTTTGTCTGCGTTGCTCAATTTCGGAGGTGTGCCGCGGCTTGGATACTTTCTTAAACCTGCTTTAGTTTCATTCAACACTTCAAGCATTTGCTCAAAGTTTTTCCGCTTAACACCTGTCATACGTTTAAACTGCGGGAAACGTAATTTTCCTATATCCTTGTAAAATATAATACAAAGATAAAAAGTTTTGGCTAAACTATTTACTGAAGAGGTCATGTTATTTAATTAGTCGCTGAGGTTGTTAAATATGGGAAAAGAGGTTTTATACTTTTCATAAACAGCCGTACTAATAAATTTAAATACTGTAAAATTTCATGCGTTTACCCTGCATAAAATATGAATTTAGCTCATATCATAATTCTAAGGTGTATTTTGTTTGCTTTTTCGCTGTATATATATTACTTTTGTCGGTCGAAAAGTTTGCGAACAAATGCAGTATCTTTTCAATCTGTTTTATAAGGAATAATTTTAATAATTTTCTGATTCAAGAAAAGAGTATTTAATTATAAATGTCATGAATAAAGTATTTTGTTTAATCGTTGCTTCGTTACTGATGGTAACAGGTATGTCGGCTCAAAAAGCCGAAAAGGCAAGTAAAGCGGTAAAAAAAGCCAAAACCGAAATTGTTGTTTGCACAGTAAGTATGCACTGCGATAACTGTGTTGCAAAGATCAAGAAACAACTCTCTTTTGAAAAGGGTGTGAAAGATTTGTATCTAAACCTCGACGATAAGATGGTTGCCGTAAAATTTCAGCCCGCAAAAACCGATAAGGAAAAACTGATGAAAGCAATAAAAGATTTGGGGTACGAAGTTTCGGAAGAGCAATCGAAAGAAAAGTTGCCGGAAGCATGGAAAAAATGACGCACAACAAGTGTGAGTGTATAACGCGGATTTACAAAGACTCCGCGTTGTTTTTTTTTAACACCTAATCGCTATCATTTTTATAGGTTAGACCTATTTGAAAAATATGACAATGAGTTTGGCTAATAAGCTGTTTGAAAAAAAGATTAGATATTTTCGGAAACCGTATTGATAATTTTGGCTAAAGCCATATCCACCACATTCGTTAGCTTTAGCCGACGGATGAGGAATACAAATAAATCGGCTTCGGTTAAATGTTGTTGTTTGTATCTGTTTTTGGTTAAATGCCGTACTGAATGGCAGTGGCAACCAACTAAAAATCCTCCCCTTTAACAGGACAGAATCCCATCACAAGAATATCGTCCACCTGTTCGTTTTTACCGCGCCATTCTTCAAAAGCCTGATTTAGGGCTTCCTTTTGTCCGATGGGCGAAAGACGGTGAATGCTCAACAAAAGATAACGGAAGCGACGGTATTTGAATTTTTTCATTTCGGGTCCGCCAAACTGGTCGGCATAACCATCCGAAAAAATATAAAATACATCATTCGGCAGGATGTCAATCGTATTTGTCGAATAGCTCACAACTTCTCCGTTAGACGAGTGTCCGATGGGATTGCGGTCGGCTTTGTAGGTAATCAGTTCTTGGTCGCGAATGAGGTAAAGTTCGTTGACGGCGCCGGCAAATTCCATTTTCGAGTTATCAGTATCAATCACGCAGAGCGCCATGTCCATACCGTCTTTAATGGTATCTTCGGAGTCGCCGTTGCCAAAAGTTTTTCCCAGTTCAAGACTTAACATTTCGAGAATCTTTGTAGGATTGTCTTCCTTTTTTCCTTCGATGATGCTTCGAAGAAGATTCATTCCAATGATAGAGAGAAAGGCGCCCGGAACGCCGTGTCCCGTGCAATCGACAGCCGCAAGAAAAACTTTGCTTCCGATATTCGATACCCAGTAAAAATCGCCGCTCACAAGGTCGCGCGGACGAAAATATACAAACGACTGCGGAAAAATATCCGTCATTTTGCGTTCGGACGGAATTACAGCCGACTGTATGCGGGTAGCATAATTAATACTGTCGCGGAGATCTTGATTTGCCTGTATCAATTCAGCCTTCTGCGTTTCAAGAATGTTATGACCAGCATTTTTTACCGTCAAGGTCTTGTTCAAATTTTTATAATGCCTGATACGGGTGCTTACAATCAGATGTACAACAAATACAGTCAAAATAATGTAGAACGCAAAAGCGTAGTCGGTTAACCACACAGGAGCTTTTACAATGATGGGAATTTCGAGCGGCTCGCTGTTCCAAATAAAATCGTTGTTCGACGCCATTACTTTTAACACGTAGTGTCCGGGCGAAAGATCCGAAAGCAATATCGTATTCTGACGGGTTTCGGGACACCATGTTTCGTCGTAATTTTCGACAAAAACACGGTATCTATTTTGAGCAGGATAGGTGTATTCAAGCGCCGCAAAACTTATTTTGACAGAGCGGTTAAAACTGTGTTTTATATTTATTACATTGTCGCTGTTAAGATACATCGGCTTACACTTTCCTTTTTGACATGATAAAATGCCGGTCAGCGCAATTTTGGGGCGATGAGGATTGTATTTCAGCGAGTCGGGATTGATGGTGTACAATCCGTTTGCGCTGCCGAAATAAAGAACGCCCGACGGCGAGCGGAATGTACTGCCGTTGTTGAAAGTATGCCCCGCATATCCGTCGTGAGCATTGAGGGCGGGTATAATTTTATCGTCGCCCATAAAATTAATTCTCTTGCCGACTGTAAGCCAAATTTGGCTTTCGTTGTCGGAAATAACCGACGTAACTGTTTCTTTCGAAAACTTCCGTTCCCACATCAGCTTAAATTCGCCCGAATCTCGCGTAACCCGTAGCAGTCCCGCACGTGTACCTGCCAAAATATTGCCCCGATTGTCACTATTTAACGACAGCACTTCTCTGTCCATATTTTTTCCCCTGCTGTCGGTAAGATATTTCAATTCGGAGGCGTTTTTTTCGAGGCGGAAAAGTCCGTTCACATCGCCCACCCAAATACGGTTTTCATCGTCTTTAAGAATGGTGTTCACACCGCCCTGACTTCGGTAAATTAGCGCGGCTTTTTTTCCGTTGTAGCTGTAAAGCCCCGATGTTGCGCCAATCCACAATCCACCCGTTCCATCGTCTAATATGGAATGAATTTCTTCGTCAGCCCATTCGGCGCCCTTAATTTCAGCTTTGTTTACATTTAAGGTAACAGCATCGAGCCTGTAAACGCCGCTGTTTGTCCCCAGCCAAAAACATTCCTGCGTTTTGCAAATTGCAAATACAATATCGCCTTGCTCTTTATGTTTGTTTTCGTTGATAACAATGTTCCGAACTTTTTTTGTTTCGATGTTGATATGATACAAACCGGCGCCCATTGTTCCAAGCCAGATGTTTTTATCGTCGTCGGTATAAATAGATGTAAAATTGTACGAATTGAGCGCAACTTTGCTGTTTTCGTCGGGAAAAACAGTGAAATGCGGAGTAACAACCGACAGTTTTATCAATCCGTCGTACTGCGTTCCGAGCCACAGGATTCCCGAACAGTCTTTTTCTATCGACGAAACGGCGGAGATTATCAAAGGCTTGCCGCTTATGCTGTCCCTAAACAGATGCAGTTCGTTCTTTTCACTGTCGTAAACTTCAAGTCCCCGCTTTGTTCCAACCCAAACTGTATTGTTTTCATCAACCAGCAACGACAGCACCGCCTTGTTTTCATCGGAAGCGCTCACCGTAACGCAAGTCAGTCCTTTTTCGGGATTAAACAGAAACAGCCCTTTTTCGCTCCCAAAAAGAAAGCCGTCGCGATAGCGGGCAATATGCGATACTTTGCCAAATAAATTATTTTCGGAAATGTTATGAACAACTTTAAACTTTCGGGAACCTGTGCAGAATCTCACAATATTTGAACGGTTGGCAAACAGAAGCGTAGAGTCTGTGTCGCCAATCATGGGCGACGAAAAAATATCTTTTGTACTTGCAAATGGGTCTTTATAACTTTCGAAGCTGTTGGTTGTTTTGTTGAAAAGCGAGATGTAATTTCCCGATTTTATCCACATATCGCCCGATTCAAAAAGATGAAACGCCGAGAAATCGTTGGTGGGGATAGTGCTTGCATCATTCGGTCTGTTTTCGAAACGCTTGAAAATACCTTTTTCGACATTTATCAGCGTTACGCCCTTTTTGTGTGCGCCAGCCCAAACGTAGCCATCCGCATCTTCGGCAACCGAAAGGATGAAGTTACCCGACAGCGTGTTGTCGTCCGAAAAGTCGGAATGAAAACTAACGAAGTTCTGCCCGTCGTAACGGTTTAATCCATCTTCAGTCGAAATCCAGAGAAAACCTTTGCTGTCCTGAAAAACCGACGTAACACAATCGTCCGACAGTCCATCGGCAGTTGTAAACGGCAAAGCCACAAACTTCTTTTCTGTTGCAACAGACAAACTGTTCAAGCAGCAAAGAAACACTGATAAAAATAGAGATCGCACCGATATGATGTTTTTTGTTATATTTCAATTTATTCAGCCGGCAAAAATAACTATTATTATTGCGAATTATTCCTTTTCGCCCCAAAACATTTATTTATTATTGGTAAAATATCTTTTTGCGGTACATTTTATCTGTATAAACAAAACAGTAACTGAAATGTTGAAGTAATTTCAGAGAATGTTTCAATACCTGAGGAAGAGAAGAAAAAAAACATTGAAAAGAGGGCGCGGCATTCATAAAAAAAGCAAAGTTCTTATTATGCGGTTAAAGATGGCAAAACAGCAAAGAATAGAAAATCACGCAGGGTAAATCACATTAAAATGATTGTTATTCCCGATTTGAAAGCAGAACAATAATGCCTGTTGTGAAGCAAAATGTATCATGCGAATCGATTATTGATTCGGACTGTTCATCTTTTTTATACAGACTGAAAGGCATTGTAAATGAACACAAACCCAAGTTGTTGAAAAGAGAGAAACTGAAAAGATGTTGTTATGGGTACATATTCAATCTCTTCGGAAAATAGACTGGTAGTTATCAATCAAATTAATTTTGGCTAAAGCCAACAGCAATATATTGAGGCGCATTGTTTCATTTCCATCAGCTTTAGCCGACAGGTAAAAATGTACTGTAAAACCGGTCTTTAGCCAAAATCATCAATCCATTTTTCAAAGATATTTAATAAACGTCATTGTCAGACGATAGAACGTCATTGTTAGACGATAGAACATCATTGTCAGACAATAGAACAGCATTGTCAGACAATAGAACGTCATTGTCAGACGATAGAACGTCATTGTCAAACGATAGAATATCATTGTCAAACGATAGAACGTCATTGTTAGACAATAGAACAGCATTGTCAAACGATAGAACAGCATTGTCAAACGATAGAACGTCATTGTCAAACGATAGAACTGTATTGATGGATAACAGAACGGCATTGATGGATGACAGAACGTCGCCGCCAGATGATAGAACGTAGATGTATGGTGGTATGTAAGCGAATATTAGACTTCTTCAGAAAAAAACATCTATCAGCCGCGCAGTCATTGCAACGCTTTCGCGGATGAGTTTACAGCCAACACTACTGACACGGAGGAATGTCCTTTTGTTAATCCCGCTTTCGCGAATGATTGACAGCTCTATAAAAAAACGTCATGTTGAACGGGTCGAAATGGAGTTGAAACATCTCATCACTGTTTTCCGAAGATGTCTATTGTAATAACCGCAGTGGCGAGCTGGTCGCTGAGCGTGTCGAAGCGGAGCGTTGCCTGCGGAAAATGACGTTCGTATCTGTTCTGCCCTTGCGGGCAGCTGTGCTGTTGTCTGTTTTCCGTAAGCTGCGCTTCGCTTGCACACGGTTATGAAGATTTAGCCTTTTCAAGGCTATCAAAAGTAATGCTGCGTAATAAGCGCAGTTCGCGAATGTGACGTTTTTTTTCAGCAAGTGTGAACAGATACAAGTATCACAATAATTGATTAACGCAATACAATATCGTTTACAATGTGCGCCCCGATGTAATCGTTGATGGCTTTTATAATCATCATTTTGTTTAAATAGAGTTCGCTTCGTACCACGCTTGAATTAAGCCATACATACAATATGCCGTTTTTAATGTAAATGTTGGTAGTAATTCGTGCTACTGGTTTACCGAGAACGGCTTCCCAAGCCCGCAAGGCAAGCGTTTCACCTATTCCTTTACTTAATACGGGTTGCCCTATTATCTCCGAAAGAATTTCTTTTAACGGCTGCTTGTTATTATGCCGCACTTTTTCATTTTTATTCACTTGCACGATTTTTAGTTTTAGATGACAATGTAAAAAAGAAACATTGATTCGCAAATTTGGTATAAGAGCAAATCAGTGATTAAATGTTCCGTTATAAACGAATGTTTTATACCCTCATTTTGGGGCAATATGTGTACTAAACATATATATCATTAGTTTTTCTTCAACATTCTATTCCTAATGAAATATTCAATCGCTGATTTCATCATTAATTGAAAAGCAAAGCGTTTGTGGATGATGCGCATAAAAATAGTCTTCAATTACCACTGCTAACAATGTACAAACGTATAAAAAAAAACTACAATCCAATTAAAACAAAAAAAATAATATTTATAAATCAGCATATTTTAAAAGTTATCTCTTCCTGTTTTTTTACTGGCAAATAAGAGAAGTTTGCACAACTTCCAGAACTTTATTTCTGCTTTTGGCGTGTTTTTGGTAGTTTCGTCTGCCGTTGTAAGTAATACCAAACCGCTATCAAACAATTTATACTCAAACAGAAATGATTTGCGAACAGAAGTAACAATGGGGCATGCCCCATTACCGGTGCAGGCTGGCGGTTAAACCGGTACATGAAGCCTCTGCTATTTGCAATTTATTTCCGCTTGAGTATAAAATATTTGTGGTATCAAAAGTCCCGCAGGAACCTACTTTATTAACCGTATATTTTAACGGACAGGATGATATGCACCATACATACCACAGGGACGACACTGTGAGTAGAAGCGTCGTCCCTGCGAAACTTAATGTGTTTTGCGCAACATGAGTTAATTATTCGGGCCAAATCAATTGAACATCTTTATTATCATATTTTTTCTCAATTAACATATATTTTTTCTCGTCCGCTTTAACCTGTGTTCCCAAACATGAAAATACTTTCAACTTTATTGTGGCGTTTTTTTCATTATTTTCAATAGCAACATATTTAATGCCTGCATCTTCAATAATAAAAACTTTTATGGGTTTAAATAAAGATACACTACTTGCTGTTTTTTCTATTTCATCTTTAAACCATTGAGGCACTCCTTTTCCACTAACAAAAAGGTTACCGGTATTTTCTGTAGCAGCTGCCTTATTCGAACAGAAATTTATAATCAGTAAAGTAAGGACGCAAATGATTGTCAGCAAAACCATACTCAATTTCATACTTAATATAATTTGTTGATGAGTTAATAAATGGTTGTTTTTTACATGATGAATTTTGTGAAAAAGGTTGCGTTAAAAAAAACATTAATTTATCATCGCTAAAATACAGGTCTCAATTATTCTACTTTAAGTTATAGTAATCTTCAACAAATAAGTTATCAAACTAAACTTTATTGTCTTTGTTCGTTATAAGAACATCATATCTTTATGAAACAAGTCGTTAACTTGGAGAGATAAATGAAGTTCTTTGACAGACTGGATGACTGTATAAACAGGGAGTATGTCGCCATTGAAGCTGAAACACACGGTTACGGAGGATTTAGGGCTGTCTGCCGAGCCTTTGGGATGAGTATTGCCACCATCCGCAAGGGAGTATAAGAGTTGCAACAGGGGGCGAATATTCCATCAAATCGTTTCCACAAAGCAGGCGGATGCAGAAAAACGCCTGAAAACTCCGAAACGGCAACAGTCCTTCAAACCGTCGTTTTCGTTTATCAAGCGGGTACTCCGACCAATTCTGCCGTTTATCGGGTGAACATTTCTCCATCGAAGACATGCCAGAAGATGCGGGAGCTTTCTGAATCAGGATTTTGAAGATTGGTAGATTCAAAACAGGTAACGGATGAGTAATGAGATAACTTCATCAATTTGCCCCGCTTTGAGCAGGTTGATCAGCTTGGGACAAAGATAAAACTATTTTTTAATCACACATAATTTATTCTGATATATTGCTGTTATCGCCTGCTTGGGACTTCAATTCTCTAATAGCCCTATCAAAATCACTTTCATATTGCAGCATCTCCTTACGGCGATACTCTTCAAATTCCTGTGTTGCCTTTTCAATCGCTTGCTTGTGTGAAATTGTTCCGGCATCTCGAAGTAAGGGACGCTTACCGACTGATAGAATCTCATCCAATTTTTCTATTCCTTGCCGCATAGTCATTGCCTGCTGTTCGACAGCCTGCAATTCGGCGAAGTCAAGATATTGGGACACTAACAAGTTTAATACCTGCAATTCTCTTTCCGATAGATAGTTTTTTGCAATCTTGACATCATCACGGGTAATGTAATTTCCTTTGAAGTTGGTCATCCCAATCATTGGCTTATCGGCATCCACTCGTTGAAAGTTAACCGATCGATTGCCTTCTGTTTGAACCTGTAAGTAATTCTTACGGGTTTGTTTTTCCTGTAATTCAGCCTCTTGATAGATGTTCCGAATGTGTTGAACAATGTTTTCGCGCGTGGTATCAAACAGCATGGCTATTTTCTGTTGCGAACGACTTTGTTGCAACGAATAACATTTTGTATTTTAGATAATTACAGTCGCCAATTTTTGATCTGTTTTGATGTCCATGTTTTATAATCGCGTAAAAGCAAACTATTTATCAAAAATTGCT
>JAITVO010000098.1 GCA_031285765.1 Cytophagaceae bacterium
TTGGAGATCAAAAGCATCAACATTCGTCAAAATATCAACCATATGTTTGGATAAATGATGAGACTAAGGCTTATTGTGCAAAATGGAATTGTCCCATGAGTTTTGTGCGCTTAATTGGGTAAAAACGCGATATCCTGACCAACATACTGTGTAATTGCAGTATTCCTCGGTAGACCACCCTTCTACAGGCACACATTCACCTTCAGTTAGCATTGACATTTCTTTCAAAAGATTACTGTTTGAAAAAACAAATGAACTGATAGACGAATCAGGGAAACTCTTAAAGTATTGATCGTAAGCGATCTTGTCAGTTGCCGACGGCCGATATTTCCAAGGATAATTTTCAATTTGTGTTTCTATTTGATCATTTATTCGCAAAATGCGCAAAGCAACAATAGGGTCATTAATTCCATACTCCAACGGTTGCTCGAAATGAATATTTATCTTTTCAATATTTTTGCCTTTTTTCAGGCATATTTCCTTGATGTATACCGGAAAATCGAAGGAGGTAGCGTCTTCTTTCAAATATATGTGATGGTTTTTTACTGAATCGGCATACTGCACATCAAAATCAAAAGGCCATGAAGCGTATGAAC
Source organism: Cytophagaceae bacterium (assembly GCA_031285765.1). Classification (GTDB taxonomy): domain Bacteria; phylum Bacteroidota; class Bacteroidia; order Bacteroidales; family Marinilabiliaceae; genus WRMI01. The sequence goes on from JAITVO010000098.1 coordinate 597, forward strand.
GTATTGAATATTTGTCAATCGAATACCCCTTATAGCCTTTAAGCAGGTACGTTATCGAATCTTTCCTTGATCCGTCACTTAACGAAATAAGTACACAAGCATCATCGGCAATGTCCGAGATTACTTCTACATGCATTTCCAAATCCGTACGTTGTTGATCCAGTACAAACTCTATTTTTCCAAAAGAAAGCGTAGACGGCTCATAACATTCCTGAAAAGTTACACTTTTCTTCAGGCTTTCGTCGCGGTTGCATGAAAAGCATAAAACGACTAATAAGCCCAATGAGACCACTAACATTTTTTTCATAATGCATTAATTTTAAAAATATTAACTTTTATATTTGAATAAATGATTTGGTCAAGGCCTGTTTAAAATGAAATTATCACTCCGGGAATTATGCAATAACAGCGCTCACCGGGGCACTCCACGGGCCGCATTCGCCGCGGGTATTTACCCAGCGCAGCCAGTAGTGCACGGTTTTGCCCTGCTGGTCGCCCTGGTAGATCACGGTATAGGGCGTTTGGGTATCTACGCCGAGGAAAACCAGTTCCGATTCGTTTACCGGCGCATCGCCTATTTTCGACCAGATTTCGCAACCGTGCACCTTTGCAGGTTTTCCCTTGCCGGGAGCAGCGTTGTCCCTGAAATGGATGCTGTGGCGCAGCCGTGTGGAAAAGTCGACGGTGGCGGTAGGAGCCGTAGCAGGCACAGGGGCGTTTTTGCGCGTTCCCGAGGATACGGTGAGCCCCATGCGGTCGCGGTCGGTATCGCTCACATTGGCGTTAAAGGCTAAGTGACGCTTCACGAACGTACGCAGTTCCTTTTCGTAATCGGTGCGTGCTTTTGCTTTGGCGGTTACGTCGGCCTCCGTACGGTTGTGCTGGTTACTGGCAATGGCGTATTTTTCGTTCCAACTGTTTTGCAAGTCCTGCACCCCGTTGAACTCTTCGTCGCCTATTCCCCAATTGTCTCTCTCGGAGGCTACAATGTTGATCAGGTTTGTTTGCCAATCATTGAACTTGGCATCCTGACGCGGGATATAATCTGGCATAATATCAATATTTAAGGATTATTAATAAGGATTTAATTTGATTGGTGTATTTTCCATAAAAAGGTGTATCGGAACAGAATACCTGTTCCACGGAACAAGATGCTGGGGCTGTGGAACAAAAGCCCCGCTCCATGGAACGAAATGCCTGTTCTGTTACCCGGAAGGTTCGTTCCATGGCCCGGACGTTCCGTTCCAAGGAACATGGCTTCCGATCCGTGGTCCCAATGCTTCGTTCCAAGGAACATAGCTTCTGGGACATGGAGTGCAGCCCACCCAGTTGCACCATGCAAATAAAAAAAGCCGCCCATTGCAATATGCAACGGTGCGGCTGTACCGGATTGTAGATTTTTTCAGTAAATTTCGCGCGTACGCGAACTATCGGGCTGTTAGTTAGCTCTCTCTCTCTCTCTCTCTCTGCAAGGTTCATGCCAAACCCTGTCAATGAGGCTATTTCATCGAAAAAAATGCAATGTGCATCTGGTTTTTTATGATGACTTTTAGTGAAAATCACACCTGGTTTTTTCTTTGCAAAAAGACTTAATAAAACTATGGCAAATATATTGCATTTTTCTAAAAACAAACATGAGAAACAAAAAAATGTTAAAATTAGGTGGTGTTTTAAAAAGTATGCTGATGTATTTATCAACGTAACAATTTATTAGAACGATTTTTGGGAATTTATTGTTTTCCATTTTTTGACATTTCTCGATTTGCACGGATAAAGCCCAATGAACATATCACTAAAAGTTTCTAAAGAATACTTTTTACCTTAATTATCAATAAATTAAACCAGCATACTTTTTAAAACACCACCCATTTTTAAACCCTCTCGCCCTTCTTTCGGCTAATTGGATTTTAGAATTAATACCTTCCAATATTCCGTTGGTTAGCCTAGAGTGAAAGTAATTAACCACTCCAGACCAGTGAGCCTTCAGTAAATTGACGAACCTGATGAAAGGCTGGATACCTGATTCAATAACCATATCACACCAAAATGTGAGATAACCCCGGGCGTCATCGACATCCCGAATATCGAAGACGTCGGAAAACATTTCTTTCAAACGGTAAGCCTCTCCCAAAGCCGGATACAGCATGAGCATGCAGTCCAACCGGCTACGCTTCTTTGCCGATAGCTTTTCC
>JAITVO010000130.1 GCA_031285765.1 Cytophagaceae bacterium
GGCGAAATTTAAGACGGAGGGTGCGGTTATAAAACTCGCCCGGCGAAATCGAAGAATATCGCAGTGTTTGATAAAATTGTCATGGTGAAATAGAAGAGCAAATATGTTATATTAACATCTTCAACAAAATACAGTGATACATCATATTTTGCACCGCCATGCTCACCGTAAAGGCTCACGATGAAAGTAGCTTTAGCAATACCATCTTCAACATAGCATCTCACACAATCTTAAACATTCCACCCGGACGGCTTTTAACCAATCCTTTAAACTCAAGTTCGAGCAGTGAAGACGACGCTTTGCCAACCGGCAGTTCGCATCTAAAAGCAAGTACATTCAGGTTGAGTTCCTTTTCTACAAGCAGTATGTCCATAATCTTTTTTTCTTCGGGAGTTTCGGGCTGTGCAAATATTGATTTCTGAATGGTATTGCTTTTCGGGTTGCGTTGCCAGTTTAGTATATATTCCAAATCTTCAACCGATTCGAGCAGATTGGCTCTGTTGGATTTAATAAGTCTGTTGCAGCCTGCCGAAGCCTCGTCGCCAATGCGTCCGGGCAATGCAAACACATCACGATTATAATCGCTGGCAATGCTTGCAGTGATAAGCGCACCGCCTTTTTGAGCCGATTCAACCACAATAACAGCATCCGAAAGCCCCGCAACAATACGGTTGCGACGAACAAAATTCTGCTTGTCGGGTTGTGTACCGCTCATAAACTCGGCAACGAGCGCACCGTTAGCAACCATTTCGCGTGCTGTGTGGCTGTGTGTGGCGGGATAAATACGGTCGAGCCCGTGAGCAAGCACCGCAACGGTCGTCATCCTGTGTTTCAACGCAGCACGGTGTGCGCAGATGTCGATACCGTAGGCTAATCCGCTCACAATTACAGTGTCGGGATAAATTTGCGCCAGTTCGCTCACAATTTGTTCGCAAAACGAAATGCCATAATCGGTAGGACGGCGTGTTCCAACTACACTTATCATTTTCGTCGAATCAAAATCGGCATTTCCCATGCTGTATAACAGTATGGGCGCGTCGTCGCAATTAGTAAGCCTTTTAGGGAAATCATCATCCAGAAAGAAAAAAATATCAATACCGTGTTTCGCAACAAAATCCATCTCCTTTTGAGCTTTTTGCAGCAATGCCTCCTTGTTGATGGAGTTGAGCATATCCGATATATGCTTTCCTATTCCCGGAACTTTATCAAAAGGAAATCTTTTCTCTTCAAAAAGAAATTCAACAGAGCCAAAATAGGCAACCAGCGTGCGCGCAAGCTTCGGACCTATGCCTTTTATCAGGCTCAATGCTATTTTGTAAATGTGTTCAGGCATTGTTAAAATTGTTTTTGGTTAATTGGCGCTGCCTGTGCTGTTTATAAACTGTATAAAGGCATCCCGCTGCAAACGCGGCATTGCTGAAAATCCTATTGCAGGGTAGCGTGCAATCCGCCCTCTTAAATTCTCATATATGTGGACGAAACAAATAATTCCGCCAAAATATTTCTTCGCAACAGCTTTGTCAAAACGGTTTGCAGGTACCTGAAACATTCTGAACCGCCGCCATACAGGAAACAGGTTGTAATGCTTAATATACATTATGCCATTTGTTATTTCGGCGTTCACATAATAAAACCCGCCTGTGTAAAAAAGGAGCGTAACCAATATCAGCAAACCGCTTGCAACAATTTGTACCCAGTGTTCGCACTCAAATTCAAAAAAGAATGTTGACGTGAGCGCAATAAGCAACACAAGCCATACAACAGCAAAAATGAAAGATGCTTTACGCGATGTTTTTTTATTATTCATATTCGTTATTTATTGTTCTATATTCAGGCGCTGTAATTTTTTGCAAATAAATGTTTTTCCCTGTATTGTCCCTTGCAGGAGCAGTTATAAACCGCATTTATCCTCACAAAGAGTTATAAAGCCTAAATTCGTTCATCTATTCGGCACAAAAATAACAGAATTATAATATACAAAAAAACTATTTTTCAACTAAGCATATTTTTTATATGGCAAGCACACGAAATTTTTGGGGCAGTTAGATTTATCAGTAAGTAAGCGTTCATATTTATACTCAAACAAAAATGGTTTGCAAATAACAGAGGATTCCAGTTTTTAACTGTTCAGTTTTATTTATTGACAAGGGGATTAATCCCCTTGTTGCTTTTATTCGTAAATCAATTCTGTTTGAGTATAAGCAACATATAAATAGTTATTTTGTGTCCCGTAAGGGACAGCATGTTGGTAGAAAATCGGCATTACACCCCGTTGCGTAGTCCCGTATGGGACGGAATGTGAGATGGTCTGCTGCGTACCCAGACGGCACGCGGCGACGCGCTGCAACCGTCTTTTTACCAACATTTCGTCCCATACGGGACGACGGTGAACAGTATATCATCAATAGAATTGATACTGTAAGTATATACTGCTTAATTATGAACAGTTACTTATAACTGTTTGCAAAAAGCATAAAACCTCATTTACAAATAAAAAACAGCCGAAAATAAAAAGCTCTACCTTCTCCATTTTCAACTTTTCGACCATTTCACACACCATTCTCCTGTTTTATATTGAAATATCTCCAATAAATTGGTGTTCTCAAATAAATTGCATTTATTTGCACCCAATTTTACACCTGAATATTATACAAACAGTTATGCGTAATCTATTTTTTTTGCTGATTATGATTGGTTTAGCGTCTTGTGCCGGTTCCAATAAAGAAACCGAAAACCGAATACAGCTGTTCAACGGCGAAAATCTGGACGGTTGGACGGTGAAAATAACCGGATATCCGGCAGGCGAAAATTTTGGGAACACTTTCAGAGTCGAAAATGGCATATTAAAAGTGTGTTACGATGCCTACGACACTTTTGATAATCGTTTCGGACATATTTTTACCAACGAAAAATATTCGCATTACAAATTGTGGGTCGAGTACCGTTTTACCGGCGAGCAAGTTGCCGGCAGTCCGGAATGGGCGTATCGAAACAGCGGTGCAATGCTTCACTGTCAGTCGCCGCAGTCGATGGACATCAATCAGGATTTTCCGGTTTCGATTGAGGCGCAAATGCTTGGAGGCAATGGAACCGACGAGCGCGCAACCGGAAGTGTGTGTACGCCCGGAACCGAAATCTGCATCGACGGCAAGCCTTACGGCGAACACTGTTATTCGTCGCGCTCAAAAACATATCACGGCGACCGGTGGGTTACGCTTGAGATGGTTGTTTTGGGCGACAGCATTGTACATCATATTATTGATGGCGACACCATTTTAAGCTATACACACCTTACTGTTGGCGGAGGCAATGTAAATCCTGTGCCTGCCATTCCTTTCGGCACATTAAGCGAAGGGCATATTTCGTTGCAGTCCGAAAGTCATCCGGTTGAATTCCGAAAGGTGGAATTGCTGAATTTGAGTGAAAAGAGAAGATAGAAGATGGCTGTGTAAAAAGTATTTTTGAACACGGATGGCGCGGATTTTTGCCGATAACACAAAGAAACGGGACTAATATATGTGCCATATTATTTATATAGCAATCTGCAAAAATCTGCATTATTCGCGTTCAAAAAAAATATATTTTGAACACCGATGCAAGGTGTTTTTTCCATAAAGGCGCGATTAATCGCGTCTTTACACTATGCTGACAACGTTTTTTTGTTTATGATTATGCCGTATACCGAGGCGAAAAATTTTTACCATATCGGTAGGGTTTCGGTTATTTTGAAAAAAAATCGCTTTTGCCTCATTTTTTTGATGAATGACAGAAAATTTTTGACGAATGAAAGAAAATCGTTGACGAAAAAATATTTTAACACCGAAACAGAATAACATCGGACAGTTTGTCCATAACGAATTGTAATGCTATAATGTTTTGAAATATAGCTGAATAAATACATATCTACCATTAATACTCTTTTATAGGCTTATTTTGCAGATAACCTTTGAAAATGTACTTTTGTAACCTATTTTGACAACCGGCGTACAAATTGCCAATTTACAAAGTCCCAACGTAAAGTGTTAATTAAATTAACAACAAAACCGGCGTAACAGCTTTTTTATCGTGGCAGGTTGATTTTTCAATTGTTTCGAGTTTTACTGTTGCAAAAATTATTTTAACTTTGCGTCATTTTTAATGATAGAATATTATTACATGTTTGACCTAAAATTTTTAGAGTTATGAACAGCAAGTATATACACAGGATTATTGCAGCAATATTTTTGCTTTCCCTCTTTGTTGGAAGTGGAACCAGTTTTGCGCAAACAACAAAGGAACGTAGAGATGCTCATACAGCATTATTACAAAAATATGCAAAAGGAACAGGTTCTAAAGGAGGGTCAGGTACTTTTACCAATCTTGATGCTGCATATTGTAGTGACAATGTGAATGATTATTATGAATTAAGTATTCCAAATCTTCCATCATCGAATATTATAAGAATAGTTTGGTCAGTTACTGAAGCGAGAACAGGTACCACAATACCATATACTCCCTTAGGTAATGACATTGGACTTTCTATAGCTGATATTGATGAATCTTTGTATGGCGATGAGGGTTATATAATGTTGTCAATTACATATCAGATTATATTACGTCCCCCAGCACAACCAATACAGGGTTCTGATTATACAGTGATATATAAAAGTCCTAAACAGTTTAATTTCAAACAGGAATTTACAATTTGTGAGGGAGAATCCCAAATTTTAACTCTGCCTGAGTCGGAACCATTTGTTGATTATCAACTCATGAAAGGAACGGAAGCTGTTGGGAGCCTTAAAGAAGGTACCGGAGCACCCATTGAATTTGAGGTTACGGAGGCAGGCGAATATTATGTTAGAGCACATAATCGCTATAGTATTGATGGAGGTATGGATTGCAATAAAGGGATGACAGGTGTTGCTACCCTTACGGTCAGTCCACGTCCTAAGTTTGATTTTTTGCCAAACAATAATTTTATTATATGTGCAGGTGATCCTTTAGATGTGCAAACAAATCTAACGCTTAATCCAAGTGATTTAAATAATGATAACGAAAACGATTATACTTATTCATGGAGTGCTACTGGTCCTAATGGATACAGTTATACAGGAAACGTGAAAAATCTATCAATTGCAGAAGACGTGTTGGTAGATGCCGGTACTTATACATTTGCGTTAACAGTTATCAATGTAAATTACTCTATCGGAGAAGGTTGTCCTGCTACAAAAAGCGTTACAGTTACCGTTAACGAAAACCCCGAAGTAACAATCGACCCTGTTGAACCATTGTGTGTGGATGCAGCCTTAACAATCACCACGAATGTGGACAAGGGAACAGGTCCCTATACCTACAAATGGTACAAAGGCAACGAGTTGCTGCCATCCGAAACATCATCATCATATTCCAAAGCGAACATCACAATTGCCGATGCGGGAACATATAAAGTGATTGTAACCGATGTCAACGGTTGTGGCTCAGCCGAAGCTACGGTAACAGTTACCGTTAATCCCCTGCCGGTTGCCCAACCCACGTCTAATTCCCCTGTTTGCGAAGGCGAAGATATTCATTTAGAGGCAAACAGCGGTAATTTTGATTATGCTTGGAGGCACCAGTCGAACGGATTCAGCACAACCGAACAGAATCCGGTAATTACAGATGCTACTCTTCAGGATGGGGACGTGTATTATTTAAAGATTACAGACAAAGAAACAGGATGCACAAGTATCGAAGCCTCTGTAACAGTTGTTGTAAACGCCAAGCCCGTGTTTGACCCGCAGGCCGAAAAAAATCCCGTATGCGAAGGCGAGGATGTAAATTTAAAAGGAAACATTACAACTCCCGATTCCAATATACAGTCCATTTTGTGGACAGGTACCAATGTTGCAGATGGAACCACCGAAAACATCACAGTGCAGGGATTAACCCCCGGCACACATACATTTTATCTGCGTGTTGAAACTACCGATGGCTGTGAGGATATAAAAGAGGTTGACGTGGTTGTTCACGAGCATTTTGAAGTTGAAATTCAACACCTGAGTCCTTATTGCGAGGAAGAGGCAATCAGTTTGTTTGCAAGCATTACCGGAGGCGCAGCCAGTGGTGCTGTGTACCATTACCAGTGGCAGTTTGCAGCAGGCGAAACACCTGATGAAGGCGATTTTAGTAATATTGGCGGCGATTCGCCCACTTTGGAGGTAACAGCCAGTGCAGTTGTCGCTCATCAGGGTACTTACAGGGTGAAAGTAACAACCGAAGGCAATACTGTTTGCGATGCAACCGACAACGAGTATGTTGTTGTGAATCCAACGCCAACATTCGACCTTAATTATGTTAATAAGAAAAACTATTGTCCGGGCGATGTATTGACCATTTCGGTAGAAAACCTGTTGCCAGCCGGAAATTACACTTACCAATGGACTTTAAACGGAGCTGCTATTGGAAGTAACACTGCTACTTACAGTAAAACAGTAGTGGACAGTGCTACCGACGGTGGCACCTACAAAGTGGTGGTAACGAATACCGACACTGGATGTCCTGCCGAAGACGAAGTTGAAATAACGGTATATGAAAAACCGCTAGTTTCGTTTCCTGCAAATCCCATAGAAATTTGTGCAGGAACTCCGTTTACAATTGAACCAACCGTAACACCCGGAACGGCTGACGACTATAATTTTTACTGGACTCTGCCCGACGGCACACACCCAACCACATCCACAATAACTGTTAGTGCTGCCAGTGCTTTGCACGATGGTACTTATGAAGTAAAGGTAACTCACAAAACCCAAAACTGCGAGTCCGAAGAAGAGTCGGTACTCGTAAAAGTGTTTGCCCTGCCGGTTGCCAATGCCGGTGCCGATTTTGCTGTTTGCGAAGGCAGTGCGCTCACATTGCGGGGTTTACCCAATGACATGGATGTATATACATGGAGCGGTCCCGGCGGATTCACCTCAAATGAACAGAATCCATCGGTAACAGCAAACGCCGAAAATGGCGTTCACAACGGCACTTACACCCTGACCGTGCAATCCGGTGATGGCTGTGTGAGCACTGCCGACGAAGTTGTTGTAACTGTTAACGAAACCCCGGAAGCTACAATTGATGGAGATACCGAACTTTGTCTTAATCCGGGCGGACCTTGGAGTTTGGAGGCTACACCGAAACCTGCCGGCGGTAATTATGTTAACTGGGAATGGCGAAAAGACGATCCGAATAGCCCAACAGTTATTGGCAACAGTGCACGATACGAAAAGGCAACTGTGGAGGAGAGCGATGCAGGGCGTTACTATGTGTCGTTTACCGATAACACTACAAACTGTTCGTCGTATGCTTTTATCAACGTAACAGTTAATTCGGTTGATGCAACATTAAACCTTACTACTCCGCCTCCTTACTGTGAGGCAAATGAAATAACATTTCTTGCTGGCGACAAAAACGCAGGTACAGGTATAAATTATACCTATCAGTTTTTTATCAATGATATTTCGCAAGGTGCGCCTGCTGCAATTAATATATTTAAACACACTTTTACGAGTGCTGATTTTGGGAGCAACCTTTCAATAACAGTAAAAATTTCGGTTGAGGTAACAAATAACGATACAGGTTGCAAAGGCACGAAGGATACAACTATCACCATTTACCGAACTCCCAATGTAAACTTAACAGTTATTCCCGGTTCGAGTGTGTGTATTAATGAAAAAATTACAGTAACCGCAACAACAGGGTACGATACATACACTTTTTATGTTAATGACGAAGAAGTGCAAACAGGTGCTGCTAATGTTCTGGAATATACTCCAACAGCAACAGGTTCGTACAAATTTGAAGTTTTAACATCTGCCACATCAAAATGCACAACTTTCACAGGTCCCGAAACCGTTACAGTACACCCGTTGCCCGAAATCAAGCTGGTGAGCGAAAACCTTAATAACACAATCAACCCCACCAATACTGTTATCTGCTTGGGCGATAAAGTTAAATTTACCGCTTCGGGCGGTGTTGCATACCGTTTTTTCAGGGGCGAAAATGAAATAGCACCACTTGATTTTACAAGCCGTTCCGAAATTACATTAGACGATATAACAGAAGATGAAACAATAACCGTAATTGGGAAGGATGTCAATGGATGTGAAAACACCTCTTGGCTTGATATTAAGGTAATCAGTGAAACGCCGTTGCTGGTAATAGAGCCTGCCGAGCCGGTTTGCGCCGACCAGCCGGTTCAACTGGTTGCTTCGCTTGGAGGAACTTATTATAAGTTTTACAAAAGCGCTGGAGATGAGCTGTTATATGAGGGAACAGCCAACAGTTGCACTGTAACACCACCGTTAACCGACGGAGCAATGTATTATGCTTTGGTAACCTATAGTTCGGGCTGTACATTCCAGACTGAAGATGTTACACTGTCGGTAAAGCCGCTTCCAGTTGTTACACTGGTTGAGAAAGATGGAAAGACGGAAGTTTGTGCAGGCGAGTCGGTAACCTTTGTAGCCACCGGAGGTGTGAGCTACGATTTTTATCTTGATGGAGCAATGGCACAGTCAAACGCCGGAGCTGAATATTCTGTTTCCAATCTTCAGAACTCTATCACAGTTTATGTAGTGGTAACAAATAGCGATGGCTGCTCGAAACGCTCTAACGATTTAACCATAACAGTACACCCGTTGCCCACAATAACTTTGAATGAAGCAATCACCGAAACAGTTAGTGTGTGTCCAAATACTGATTTTACCTTTACTGCTGCAGGTGGCGACGAATACAAGTTTGTCAGTATCGCAACCGGCGGTGTTGAAACTAATCTGCGCGGCTGGGGAGCCGATAATACTTATCAACAGAACATTACCGAAGATATAACCATAAAAGTTTACGGCAGGAACACCACCACAGATTGCGAAAACTTTGCAACACTTACTGTTGATGTAATGGAGGAAAGTCCTGTACTGGAAATTATTCCCGCTACACCCGTTTGTGCCGATGGTATGGTTCAATTGCGTGTAACCGACAACAGCGGTATTGGTTATCAGTTTTTCAGGAAGAGCACAGGCGGCGATATACTATTGTCGCCCATTGGTACGGATGAACTCTACGAATGCACCATAACAGGGACACCCGAACTACCGCTCGAAGATGGAGCGTATTATGCCAAAGTAACCTATGGTACCGAAGCACTCCAGTGTACATTCTCAACAAATGATGTTTTATTGGATGTTAATGAACTTCCTGAAATTAACTTGAATGCGGAAAATAGTAGCGGCAATCCAGTAGCGGCAGTCTGTTCGGATGACGAAGTAACCTTTACTGCCACTGGAGGAACGGCGTATGAGTTCCATATCGAAGTTGATGGAGTTGAGCAACCGGTTTATTCAAGCACTACCGGTGTCTATACCACCGCCTTCACAGCTGTGGAACAGCCGGTAACTGTTACGGTTTATGCAAGGGGGAAAGGAACGAATGGCTGTTGGGCAAACTCGGATGTGTTAACCATAACGGTGAATCCGTTGCCCAAAATAGAGTTGAATGGTGAAACCAATGGAACAGTCAGCGTGTGTCCGAACACAAACTGTCGCTTTACTGCTACCGGTGGCAACGAGTACATGTTTGTAAGCATTGCAAACGATGGTACCGGTGTTGAAACTAATCTGCGCGGCTGGGGAGCCGATAATACTTATCAGCGGAACAACATTACCGAAGATATAACCATAAAAGTTTATGGCCGGAACACCACAGGGTGCGTAAACTTTGCAACACTCACTGTTGATGTAATCAATCAAACTCCAACTCTGACGTTTGAGCCTGTTGCCACCGAAGGGGCGATTTGCAGTAATGAGCAGGTTAAGCTGGTTGCGTTGCCCGAAGGAGGTTCGGTGTATGCGTTCTACGACAGTAATGATGTGTTATTGTATCAGGGAGCAAACAATTATTGTATAGTGAACCCGCCGTTGGTTGATGGCGCTGAATACAGGGCGGTAGTAACTTACAGTTCCGGCGATATTACGTGCAATTACGAAACAGCCTTAACACCGTTGCGCATTAATACAGCCCCTGTTATCACTTTATTTGAAGCGCAAAATGGCGATGGCAATCAAATATCGTCGGTTTGTAAAAACGGGCAAGTGATATTTGTTGCCGAAGCAAACGCATCGACTGACAAAAACCCTGATAACACTATTATTGAATACGTATTCCACAAGGCCGACGGTTCGGTACTGCCGAGTGTTAGCAATACGTGTACTGTTACGCTGCACGAAGATATTGAAGTGTTTGTAACAGTAACCGATAGCGAAGGTTGCTCTACAACTTCAACAGGAGTAGCGGTAACAGTAAACCCGTTACCAACAGTTACCTTGAAAATTCAAGATAAGGGCGATGGTGTAACAACAATTTGTTCTAACGAAACCGTAACTTTTGAAGCAGCAATAGAAGGTGAAGCAGGCGGTATATTTACTTTCCAGCACAAAAGGGGAGAAGATATTCTTGAAACGCAGAACGAAAGCGTAACAAATACATTTACGCCAAGTAATATTATTGTAGATGGTGATGTAATTCTTGTTAATGGTGAAAGTAATGCAACCCAATGTGTCGGTGAGGCTTCATTAACCATTACGATAGTAACTCCCGAAGCATTAATCACTTCATCGTATCCCGAATACGAAATTTGTGCAGGAACCGAGGTTATATTGACAGCAAGCAACATTGCTGAAGAACAGTCAATAACATCTGCAGTATTCTACTTGGTTGGAGATACGAACCCGATAGAATCCGATGCGTCTTTCTCAATAAAGGTTACACCTAACGATGGTGATAAATATACCGTTGTCATAACCAATGAATTCAACTGTACAGCAACGTTCGAAACACCGGCATTTACTATTTTCGATTTACCCGCTCCCACATTAACGATTGATGGAGGAGATGATGTAATTTGTGTGAACGACCCAATTACATTCGTAGTTGGTGATGCTGCCGACAATGATGTTAAAACTTACACAGTAAGATTTGAAAATGCGGCAGGTGAAGTTATTACCGGTGTTAATGTTATTGATAATGGCGACAATACTTTTACAGCCACATTTTTAGAGGCAGGTAATGTAAACGTATTTGTGAAAGTTGTTAATTCACACGATTGTGTATCGGTTACCGAAGCATCGGTTCCAGTAACTGTAAACGAATTGCCACAATTTACATTAGTATCCGATCCTTCTCCTGCTATTTTTGTTGAAAATGGCGACCCAATTATATTTACAGCTAATCCTGACAACTTTGCTGATAATATTGAAGATTATCAATATCAGTTTAGAGTGAATGGTAATGAGTATGCAACCGATTGGTATGAAGAAAACACATGGTCTTATTCATCTCCAAACGCAGGAGACATTGTAACTGTGTGGGTAAGGAATAATGAAACAGGGTGTATAAATAAAGACATACCCGGTATTGAGGTGATTGTTGAAAAATTACCTATAGAAATACCATTGGCTGCCCTTGATGGCAAAACACAATATTGTGAAGGTGAATCCGGTGTTATACTCTTTTTGGATGGCGAACCCGAGTCGGGCGTAACCTATTATTTGGTAACCACCCGTCCAACTGACCCCGATAATATCGATGGTATTGTAGGATCTCTAAATAATAATAGAATTGAATGGGCAGATGTAAAAGGCACATTCACTTACCATGTGTTTGCTATTCGCAATAAGGCTTATACTGATTTTTCCGGCGAAATTACCGTTGAAGAATTTAAAGCGCCTGTGATGTTTAATCTTAATCCCGACGAAGTATTCGATTGCAGCAGTAATGTAAATATTCCACCTCTTACATTAGATGGTTCGGAAGTTGGTGTAACTTATTACTTAGTAAGGAATAATGATATTGAGCATCCTGTTGATAGTCAAGTGGGGAATGGTTATGCAAATATAAATTTCGGCGTAATACAGATTGGCGGAAGCTATACTATTTATGCTGATAATGGCGCTTGCACAATAAAAATGGACGGCGAATTTACATTGACTACTTCCTTTGAACATCCCGAATATAACTTAATAGCCGAGCCTCACTCCGATGGCAGGTATTGTGATGACGAGTTGGGTATTAAGTTAAAACTCGAAGGAACAGTTAATTCTATTGTATATACATATCGTTTATTCAAAGGAACCGAATTGGTAGCGGAGGATGATAGCGACGGATGGGGCTCTCCACTTCAATTTGCACATATAGAAACAGGAAGCCTCTATTTTAGAGATGAAGGTGTTTATACAGTTGTTGCTGTGGATCAATATGGATGTACCGATCTATTGAATAGCAGTATTACAATCCAAAAACTTGTAGCTCCCCAGCAACAAGTAGTAAGAGCTGAAAACGGAGGATATTTCTGTGGAGATAGCGGAGTGCATATTTTCATGGATGCTCAGGAAGCAGGCGTAGTTTATGAACTGTACTATAACAATGCACCTGTAGGCACAGTCACCGGTATATTGAACAGTGATGAAGACCTTTATTTTGAGGGGACTTACAGTGGCACAGAGCACGATTATACCGTAAAAGCAACTCACCCCGGTTTAACTTGTTCAACCGACATGACAACTACAATACGTTTGTATAAAAATGAATTACCTTTATCCTATTCGGTTGTGGGTAGCGATTTTTGCGAAGATGAAAATACTGTTATTACGTTGATGCAATCCGACGCAGGCGTTACATATACATTGTATATCGCTGTTGATGATGTCTTTGTGGAAGTTGCAGATGTTGCTCCCCAAACCAGTATCAATGGAGAATCAATTACTTTTACGGTTGATAACGCAGGAACTTATACCATTAAGGGCAAAAATCCGAATTGTCCTGACATAATTGAGATGGCAAACACTGTTACGGTTGATATGACCCCGATGCCCGATGAAGACTGGGATTTGAATTGGATGATTGTTAATCAGGAAAATGCCAACTGCGAAACAGGGATAATTGTAGTAATAAGAAACCCCGAGCCGAGTGTCGTTTATGAATTAATGAAATTCGACGGTGCCAATAATATTTCGACCGGAAATACAGGAGAGCTCAACAGCGATGGAGAGTGGCAATTTGATGAAATATGGGACAGTGGCGCTATTTATAATATAAACGGAAAACGTGGCAGTTGCGAAACCCTTTATGAAGTAAATATTGAAATAAATATTTCCGATGCTGATATTGTTGTGCCACAAATTGTTGTAATTACCAACGGAGGCTATTTTTGTGAAAATGATTTCAATACCGATTTTGTAAAAATAGGTTTACTCGATTCCGACCCCAATGTAGAATATCATCTGTACAGAGTAGGTGTTGAGGATGCAATAGCTATTAAGCAGAATGGTGCGGACGAGAGTGGCGCATTTAACTTTACGCTTGCCAATGAACAGTTAATTGCCGGTACCTACTATGTTGAGGGCAGTAATATGCCTCCGTTAGAGCCTTGTACAAAGGAAATGCTCAACTCTGTAGAATTAAAAGATCCACAGTTACATCCTGCCAATGTTACAATTATTTTTGAGGATGTAAAAGAACAAGGCTACTTGTGCGATGGCGAAAATTTCGTATTAAGAGCTAATGCTGAAGGCGCTGCAACATATCAGTTCTTCGTAGTTAGATCCGAATTGGATGTAGAGTCGCTCAGTGAGCGTACATCTAACAATTTTTATCCTGTTTCATGGGAGCAAGTAATGCCCGACGACCAGTATTATGTGGTTGCCTACAGCGAATTTGGCGATTGTGGTACCGAATCGGATAAAATAGGATTCACGGTTATTGACAAACCGATTGTAACACTTGTCGGAGAAACCGAAATTTGTCCGGATGCTACAATGATTTCTTTTGAAGCAAGAGTTGAGTCCGGTGATACGGAGGTCACTTACAGCTATACATTTATTATAGAGCGTTTTGGCAGCAATCAAACCGATGTGTTTGAACAGGGAGCCAATAACGTGTTCATTGCCAACAACCCAGCCAATATCCTTACGATGCTGAGGGATGGCGACCATTTGTCTGTTGTTGTCGAAAATCAATACGGCTGTACCGGCGCCGACCAAAAGAAAATCACGATAACTAAATTTCCAGAAATAAGGTTGTCAATAATAGATCCTCCGCCTTTTTCAACCACTATTGCAGAAGGTACAACCGTAACATTTACGGTAGCTCCGTTTGATGCAGATAATTACGATTACTATTTGGTGGTTAACGATGTCGAAGTGATGCAACTTGAACACTCTGAATGGACTTATGTGCCTAACAATGGTGATAGAGTAGCTGTAAAAGTTTCGGATGGCAACTGCGCAACTGTATCCAATATGCTTACTTTTACAGTAGAACCCATGCCTGACCCATTTACTCTGGAACCCCAAAAACCCATTTATTGCGAAGGAGATGACGGTGCGATGCTTTATATTACCAGTTTCGAATCCAATGTCATTTACACCCTGATAAACGCTGCTGACGATACAGAGGCAGGTATTATCGGGTCTTCCGAAAATAATAGTTACTATGTTTGGTATCCTGTTCCGGAGGGAACATATTATGCAAGAGCAAAACGGGCAATAGGCGCTGGCGCCGCATTTGAATCCAATAAAGTAACTGTAAAGCAAGCTGTTCTTAATGTATTCCCGATTACTCCCGGTAATGGCAGCACATTAACAGCTTGCGGAGTGGATATTACTATGAATGGTTTCGACGAAGGTGTTACCTACTATTTAGAAGTTAATGGCACACAAATAGGCACAGGCGTTCAGGGTACAAGCGATACTGTTCTCCCGTTATTTTTAGGTACTGCTGACTGGGCTGGTAAATATGCCGTTGTTGGAGTTATGGGTAATTGCGAAAAAATAATAGGTGAATTTGAAATTACAACCGATTTCAACGATATGGTAACTTTATTATCGGACCCTGAAGTTACGGGACCTGTATGTGGCGATGTGCCGCCAACTGTCGAATTGTATTTTGCCGAAACTCCCAATGGTATTATCTATGATTACGAATTGTATCGCGATAATGAGTTTTTGGTAGTTAAACAAAGCGATGGATGGGGTTCCCCCCTCTCGTTTGGAGACAATTTTATCGGTTGGGGTACTTATAAAGTATATACCACATATAATGGTTGTAAGGTACAAATGAACGGCGAAATTGTGATAGAACGTGGCGATGGACCTACATTCTTGAATGCATTTGCCGAAAACAGCGGACAATTCTGCGAAAGCAGCACCGGCGTAAGAATCGGAATAGAGGGATGCGAAGCTAACGTTAAGTACGAGTTGTGGGGTATTGATGAGGGTTTCATCACTGAAATAACTCCCACCACCTTTACCGACACCGAGTTAATAATTTGGTTCAGTGGTATTTATAATAATGCAACACCTGATTATTATACCGTTAAAGCAATTAAAGAGGGTAGCAATTGTGGCGAAATGGAGATGACTGTTACACTGCATCCGGAGGTGTTGCCCGATGTACCTGTACTTCCTGCCAATCCTGAAAATGTTTGTCAGGGTACCCCAGTGGTAATTACTGTTACCAATGTACAACACGGTGTAGTTTATCAGTTGTATTTCAATGGAAGCGAAGTTCCCGGCGCTGTACAGCCCGAAGACGAAACCGATACTACTGTAGAATTCACTGTATCGCAGGCAGGAACTTATAATGTTAAGGCGCGGAATGCATTTGGCTGCGAAAGCAAATTGTCCAAACCATTCTTACTTGAATATATGCCGCTGCCAAGCACATTTACTGCCGTCCTATCGCATGGAGGAACAAGTTGTACAGATGGCGCTATTATTACCGTGTTGAGTTCACAATCGGGTGTTATCTATTCGCTGCAGAAGTATGTAAATGGCGAGTGGGTAGAATTTACAGCGGTTAATACAATCGTAGGTACAGGTAGCGATCTGTCTTTTGGTCCAATATTCGACAACGCTTTATTCCGTGTTATTGCCAAAAACGAGTTCGGTTGCACACAATTGATGCGAAACCCCGATATACAGGTCAATGTTCCCGGTGTGATAACAAAACAGCAAATTGAACAAATTGGCGAAGCCTGTTTGCTGGGCAATGGAGTTACTATAGCTTTGCTGGATTCGGAAGTCGATATCGAATATACGCTTTATCTTAAAAGTATAACTGAAGCATCGGATTTAGAATTGGGAACAATTCAGGGCACAGGTGAGTATATTGCATTTGGCGACGGAGTTGTTATCTACGATGGAACATATTATGTAATTGGCGATAATCCTGCCGATGACGGTTGCGAACAACTGATGAATAACGAAGTTACGGTTAAATTTGAACCTATCCCTGAGTTATTTGTACTCCAACAAAAAGGAATTTGGTGTGATGGGCAACAGGATGGTGCTACGCTGGAATTGGCAGGCTCGGAATCGGATGTTACATACTATCTAATGAAAGTAAACGGTGATTATCACGATTTAGTCCAGACAAGGACAGGCGATGGCTCGCCAATAACATTCGACCTGATAACCGTCGAAGGCGAATATCAGGTTTACGGTCGCTCCGCGTATGGCTGTACGTCGGGTATGAGTATTATTATTGATGTCCATAAAGTATACCCGCCCAATGTTGAAAGTATCAATGCAGTTTACGATGAAAACTATTGCCCCGGAAATGAGGGCGTTGATATAACACTTGCTCCACTACCGGAAGTTGGAACAACCTATACTCTTTATACATTTGTAGATGGCGCGATAGATTCGGTGGTTGATTCTAAAGTTGGCGAAGATATGGAAACCGGTGTTACATTCGAAAAAATTTCGGAAGGTCAATACAGAATAGTTGCTCATAAAGACGATGTTAACTGTACGGCTAATGTCAATGGAATTATCGAGATTACCGCTCATTCTCTTCCAGTTACTCCCGTACTTGAACATTTCGTACCAACTTGTGAATCAACTGTAATCATTACAACAAGCACTCTTCGCGAGGAGGATGTTACCTATAATCTTATCAATACTCTTGGCGAGGTTGTGGATATACCTTACTCAGGTGAGGTTGGCGAAATTATGGTGTGGACGCTCGAAAATCTGCCGACAGGCGAAGAGTTTTATTATTACATCGAAGCTGTTGGAACAAACGGTTGCAGAGTTATATCGAATACAATAACGGTTGTAGTATATGAAAGCATTAATCCATTCACTGCCGAACTGCCACTTGGCGATACTTATTGCTCGAATGCTGACGATAAAGGCGTAACGATTGGTATTTCCGAATTGCAATCCGGAGTTGAATATTGGTTGAAAGATGCTGCCGGTAAAGTGAGGGGACGCCTTGACGGTGACGAAACTGAAACTGTTTTTGCAGGCATATTCCCCGAAGATACTTATACCATTACCGGAATTGGAAAGGCTTCGCATTGTGAGTCGGCTCCTGTTGTAGTTGTGATTACCGTAATTCCTGCCTCTGAAGCGCCTGAACTTAAAGAACCTGAACCAAGTTGCGAAATGCCTGTTATTATTACAACAACCACTGTTGGCGAGGCGGGGGTTATCTATAATCTAATCCGGACTATTACCGACGAAGTGGTAGGTACGTTAGAAGGTAATGGCACAGATAGTTTAAAATGGGAGATTTGGGATGAAGACTTTTATCACATCCAACTTGTTGGCGAGTGTGTCGATGTGTCGAACGTGATAGAGGTTGTGATACACGATGCTATTAATCAGTTCAGCGCCGAAATGCCGAATTTGGTCTATTGTCCGAGCGACGGTGGCGTAACCGTTAGCATTCCCGACCTTCAAAAAGGCATTTTGTACACGATGAAGAATGCAGACGGTAATCCGCTAGTTTTCCTCGATGGCAATGGAACTGAAAAAACTTTTGCAGGATATTATGAAGAAGGAACTTACACCGTTACAGGTCGTGATAGCTATTGCGAATTGCTGCTGGCCACATTTACTGTTACCGAATTGGATGCTCCGCAGCAGTTTACTTTGAGTTTAACATCAGGCGGCGAAATAATCCTGTCGGGTTCCGAATTGGGAGTCCAGTACACGCTTTATCGCGACGATAATACAGTTGTAACAACAGTTGAGGGAACCGGCAGTGCTATCAGCTTCGGCGATACTTTTGCAGCCGGTATTTATACCACAAAAGCACTGAATACAACTACTTCGTGCGAAAGTGATATGTTAGGTGATGTGAATATCATACCCGGCGCCGAAATAATTATTCCCGTCGAAGGATTCCTCTTTTACTGTAACGAAAATGCATATTCGGGTGCAGAGGTTACAATCGTATCTACTACCGAAAGAATGGAATACCAAACCATTGTGGAGGATACGGGCGATGTATTCGATTTCATCACAGGTAATGGCACAAGCAGGACGTTCAATCGTCGCCATACCAAAGGTAAGTATATTTTGCGAGTCCGTAATTTTAGCACAGCAACTTATCAGGATGTGCAGAAATTTACGGTAGTAGAATATGCAATGCCTGCACAGTTCAGTTTTGCACGCGATAACGGCATTGTTTTCGACACCGAAATCGCATTAAATGGAGCCGAGCCGGGTGTAACCTATTCGCTTTATAGAAAGGATGCAGTTCAATATCCGCCCATTGTCGATGAACTGTACGAAGGTGTGGAAACCAATCCGATGGTATGCGAAGATTTGCTTTTCTGCGACGCATTGAGTTTTGGCTCAGTACCCGACGCCGGCTACTATTACATACAGGGTGTGAGTGCCGAAGGCGGATGTACGTCGTGGATGAACGGTTATTTGTGGATCATCGAAAATCCGCTGATTGCTGTAAACGATACACTCTATCTTGGACCCGACGAATTGAATGGAACAATTGATGTTGCGTACAACGATATTCTGCTGCGAGATGTTGATGAGCGTGGCGTAAATTTAATGTTTGAAGCCCTTACCGATGCAGGCGAACTCTTTGGCAAACCTTGGAGTACCGATTTCACGCTCAATGCATCAACAGGTGAGTTCTTTTACGAAAAATTGCCGAGTTTCTTTGGACTCGATTCTGTTTCTTATCGTATTACGAATACCGAAGTACCGGGACGATCGTCTATCGCCACCATCTATATAAGGGTTGGTAACAAACAGATGCCGGGTAATACAGGCTCGTTCCTGCTGCCCAACGCATTCTCGCCCAACGGCGACGGAATCAACGATGTATTTGTAATATCAGGCTTGGGCGAAACCGAAGAATCGATGCTCGAAGTTGTTAACCGCTGGGGTACTATTGTTTACCGTAGCACAGGCGTCAAATATTTAAACGACTGGGACGGAACAGCCAACGTAAGCGCAATGATTTCAATCGGTAAGGAATTGCCCAACGGAACTTATTATTATATATTTAAAGTAAAGAAAAACGTGAACGGAAAGATTGAGTCACGTGATTACAATGGATTTGTTGAACTGAGAAGATAGCATAAACTGTTTCGGATGGCAACTATTGCTCTCTGAAAATAAAATATAACAGACTTTTATAAACCACCAATCGCTTCGATTTGGTGGTTTATAAAAGTCCTGACTGACGATTTAAACTAAATTATAGGCAGATGAAAAGAATTCTGATAATATTGAGCCTTTTGTTGTGTGGATGGTCGGTTTTTGCGCAAAACCAGTACCTTTTTAATAACTACATTGCAAATCAGGGAATGTTGAACCCTGCATACAACGGGTCGAGGGACGACATCAGCGGATTGCTGCTGCACCGCAGCCAGTGGATTGGCTTCGAAGGTGCGCCAATGCTCGATGCCTTGAATGTGCACGGCGCTATCGAAGAAACCAATTTTGGTGTTGGCGGCTTTATTATCAACGACCATCACGGATTTTCGAATACGCTCGACTTTATGGCGGCAGGGTCGTACAAACTACAGTTTGGCGGCGGCAGGGCTGGCGACGATATGACCCTGATGCTGGGCTTACAGATGGGCTTGTCGTCGATGATTTACGACGGAACTAAAGCAATTACCGATAACTTTGGCGACCCTGTTTTTAAGGGCAAAGAGTCCAAAGTATTCTTTAATTCCGGCTTTGGAGCCTATTTTTACACCGAAGATTATTTTGCAGGATTCTCGATACCCAGATTCTTTTCGCCTAATTTCGACATGCAGAGCGAAACGCATAAAAACCAGTTCGACTTCAAAAATATGCACATGTATCTTTATGGAGGATATGTGTTCGATTTTCAGGGCACGCTGGTTCGTCCTACTTTGCTTGTAAAACAGGTTTATGGCGCGCCCATGCAGTTCGACGTGTCGGGTGCTGTTTATTTGATGGAGTCATTATGGCTGGGACTCACTTACCGAACGGTTGCCGAAGCGGTATTTTTTGCCGATTACAAAATAAGTCGCCAGTTTACGTTGCGTTATTCATTCGATTATTCGTTTTCGCCCGTTCAGCCATGGGCAAAATTCGGATCGCACGAAATTGGTTTGCAGTTCGATTTTTCGTTTCAGCCGCGTACAGGTATGAAAACCATACGGCATTGGTAGGCATGTTCAATTACGGATTAAAAATGATTTTGTTGTAACGAATAATATTTTGTCTTTTAGATAATTATAGTCGTCAATTTTTGACTTGTTTTGATGGGCATTTTAAATAATCGTTTAAAAATAAACTGTTTATCAAAAATTGCCGATTAAAAATAAAACCCGTAAATAATTAATAATCAAGTCGTCATCGTTGCAACAACGTCATTAAAAATTACGGATTACGAGATGTAAAGTAGAGTGGGAGAGAGGCGAAATTGAGAATGAAGAATTGGAAATTATAACCTTTTCAATACTCTCAAAAAACAAAACTTGCGTAATATGAGTTATGAATTAAATATTACAGTATTCATCAATTACGCATATACAAAGTAGAGTGGGGGAGAGGTGAAATTGAAAATTATTACCATTTTTCTATAGGGGTAATTTTCGAATACAAATTGGAAACTCATGTTACACATTGGCTTGAAAAGCCAAATTTTCATAACCAATAGCTGCGCGAAGCGTTGCTATGCAGTTATGAAAATTTAGTCATTTCAGGGCTGTGAACAGTTCAAGGTTGAAAATCTTATGGTTTTGCGTTCAACTTTGAACCTTGAACCTTGAACCTTGAACCTTGAACGGAAAATGCCTTTTTAGAGGCTCTCGAAAAATCATGCAACGTAACATGAGCTAATAACCCTTGTTGTGTAAAATGCACAAAGTTTCACAATAACAACACTTTATTAAGTGTGTATTTTGGCGGAAACAAAAAATACATACTTTCAACTCCCGCAGGGGTAACACTTTTTTAAGTTGAGAGTGATATTTATACGTTCTCTATAATTCTCCACTTTCAATTTTTAACTCTTCACTCTTATTGTGGCGTCCCTGCAAGACTTGGAGCATGATATAATTAAATACACCGGTTACGCTTCTCACCGCCAATAAATATAATATCGTTCTTGAGAAATAATTTTATATTAATGTCTTTGTGAAAATTCATGCTTGCGCAACATCGGTTAATAACTAAACTCTAAATTTCGTCTTCAGAAACTGTTATACTCGAACTGGAAGTTCTGTTTCGGCATAACTGTAAGCTGGACAATTCTGTTTACTTTTACAGCCTGAAACAGAAAGAACAAGCAGTAATAATAGTACAGCACCTACAAAAAACTTTTTCATTTTTACTTCTTTTATTTATTCATTCATTATAAATACATTACCTGTCTATTTTCTCCATTTTTAGGTAGAATAATTCAGTGTAAAGTTACACAAAATATTCTTCACGGTCAATAGTTTTCTTTTAAACGCAAAAAAAACTATTTTGTTTCAGAGTCTGTTCAAATTTTAGAAAGAAAAATGATACATGGTTTATAATTGGATCTTCACCGAATAGATTGATAATTTTGACTCTATAATGTTTTGTATGGGTAATCTTATTTTACAACTCATGTTATGCCGGTACATTCAAAAAACATCTGAAAAAGATATTGAAAACGTACATAAATAAAAAAATATTCATTGTTGATAATGTCAGTTTTTATCATGCAAAGAGCCTCAAGCCCCTTCTTAAAGCGCATCTTGAACTTGAAAGCTGCTATTTGCAAGCCAATTCTCCGGATATATTCTACAGTAGAAAGAGTGTAGTGGTATATATGCAAAAGTATTACACATATTCGATATTTAAACTTTCTAAGTAAAAAAAACAGTTATTTTTTTGCAATTGTTTTTTACTACATCTTAACCCTAACGAGTGCTTGAAAAAAACATGTGTTTTTTTTGTGAAATTATATGACAAAGCTGCTGTTTTGTGTAAAAATATTATACTGTGGTTGT
Organism: Cytophagaceae bacterium; assembly: GCA_031285765.1. Taxonomy (GTDB): domain Bacteria; phylum Bacteroidota; class Bacteroidia; order Bacteroidales; family Marinilabiliaceae; genus WRMI01. The sequence continues at coordinate 22,277 of JAITVO010000130.1, forward strand.
TTTTATAAAATGAAACTTTATTGATAACTTATAAATGGTTGTTACTGTGTAAAAAAACTGCATTATCGCAGTAAAAAAGTAAGTATAAATTTCGTGCATTTGCGCTGATTGGTTACGATTTGTAAATAAAATCTTATCTATACCTTCGTTTCACTAATAAAACAATCTTAGTAGCTATATATTCCATCAATACTTACCCCATTATATTTCCCGTGTTAATGATACTGTTGTTTTATCATTTTATTGGTTACTGAGCTTGTTTAGTTTGTAAAATGAAATTTTATGCCTTTCATAAACAGACGAATATAATAAATTTGACTTCTGTAAAATTTTATGCGTTTGCCTTATTTGTTATCCACTTAGAGTAATAAAGTAAAAATGCTATAAAAGAGTTTTCACAATACAATTGAAATCACTCCTTTATAACACTTTCCATTTCAGTACTTAAAAAATAATAACAAAACCATTACTTTGCGATCCCGGAGGGACTCGAACCCCCAACCTCCTGGGCCGTAACCAGGTACTCTATCCAATTAAGCTACGGGATCATATCTTTCAAATGCGGTGCAAAGGTAAAAATAAAAATTCAATTCCACATCTTTTCAAAGAAAAAAATAGAGAAAAAAATAAATTTATTTTCTGACGTAATAAAATAGTCCTATTAAAACAATTGTAATACAGATAATTAAAACATGAATCTTGTTGCTTTATTTTTTTGAAAACTGTATTTATTTTTTTGTATTCTATTCCGTATAGAATCGCTATGTCGTGTTTTATGCTAATAATACAATGTTTATACAGGGACAAAATGTTGGCAGAAATCGGAATTTCGCCACATTTTGTCCCTATCGGGGACGGAATTAAATACATATTTCGTTCCATACGGGACGATAGAACAAGGTACAATACTTGCTTTTACTAACATTTTGTTCTTAGCAGGACATCAAAGCATCCTAATTTATTTGTTGAATTAAATTTTTCGTCACTTATGACATATTTAATCTTTTTCTTTTCAAAATTCGCTTTATATTTGCACTATATTTATATGTAATAAACCTTTTACAATATTGTTATTTATATGAGCCAGTTAATATCCGTTGACCCCCAAAAATGTAATTTAAGTTTTACGTGCATACGCGCCTGTCCTGCCAAAGCCATCAAGGTTCAGGAAAAACATGCGCAGGTAATTCCTTCGCGATGTATCGGATGTGGAAACTGCTTTGCGGTATGCGCACAGAATGCGCTGGTTATTCGCGATGAAAAAGCAAAGGCAAAAGAGCTGATTGAATCCGATGCGCCCGTTGCCGCAATATGCGACCCAAGTATTTCGGGCGAGTTTACCGATATTACCGACTATCGAAAATTTGTAGCAATGATTCGCGCACTGGGTTTTACCTACGTCCTCGAAACTGCCATCGGCGTCGATTTAATCGCCTTTAAATATCGCGAGCTGTTCAACAATTTTCACGGAAAGTTTTACATCACCGCTAACTGCCCGTCGGTAGTGTCGTACATCGAAATGTATCACCCCGAACTCACCGACAACATTGCGCCCATAGCGCCATCGTATGTTGCAATGGCAAAGGTTGTCCGCCGTTTTTATGGCGATGATATAAAGACAGTGCTGCTTACATCGTGCGCTGCCGCCAAAGACGATGTGCGAAAATTCAAAGACGACGGGCGAATCAATGCCGTCCTGACCTTCAGAGAACTGCGCGAACTGTTTGCCGAAAAAAACATTACGCAAAATTTTGTAGAATACAGCGACTTCGACGCTCCCGTGGGGCGTAAAGGAGGTTTGCTGCCAGCCAGCCGGGGAATGCTGCAGGCGGTTGATATTAATCAGGAACTGCTGTCGGGCAATATTTTATCAGCTATTGGGAGAAATAACTTTCTCGACGCCATCTCGGAGTTTAAAACCGAAGTAGAATTGCATCAGCATCTCGATCTCTTTTATTGCGAGGGCTGCGTGATGGGTCCCGGTATGTCGCCGGGCGGTAAAAAATATCTGCGACGCTCCGAAGTTATCAAATATGTAAACAAGCGGCTCAAAAGTCTGGATTTGGTGGCGTGGCACGAGCAGATAGACTCGTTGAATACGCTCGACCTTTCGCGCAAATTCACACCTCGCGAGCGACTGCTGCCTCAACCGCAGGAACAGGAAATACTGCAGGTGCTGCGCGACATGGGCAAAACCCGGCATCAAGACCAGCTAAACTGCGGTTCGTGCGGGTATCCAAACTGCCGCGAGTTTGCCATCGCCTACTGTCAGGGATTAACCAACTTTGAGATGTGTTACTCCTACACAACGCAGAATTTGCACTCTTATTTGAATAAATTGAATTTGGCAAACGAGAAACTGCGCAAAACACAGGACGAACTTCACAAAAGCGAGAACAAGGCAAAGCAGGAAGAGCAGGCGGCAAGAGAAGCAGCCGAAACGGTTACGCTGATGCTCGACAAAATAAGCGCTGGTGTTGTGATTGTTGACGAAAATTTGAATATTGTAGAATCGAACCGCTCGTTTGTTGAAATGGCAGGCGACGACGCACGAATGCTCAACGAAGTTATTCCCGGCTTGAAAGGTGCCGAACTTAAATTGCTTGTGCCTTTCCACAAACTGTTTTCAACCGTATTGCAGTCGGGCGAAGATTTGCTGAACCGCGATACGCCACTCGAAAATACAATTCTGAACATATCCGTTTTTACCATCAAAAAGCGTCAGGTAGTTGGCGGTATCATCCGCGACCTCACCGCCCCCGACGTAAAAAAGGAAGAAATTGTAAACCGTGCCCAGCAAGTTATCCGCGAAAACCTTGAAACCGTTCAACAGATAGCTTTCCTTTTGGGTGAAAGCGCCTCGAATACCGAGAAAATACTGCGCTCTATTATCAATACACAGGAGTTTGGATTGCATATGGATGGCGGAATAAAATAAAAAACATCCCGCTCTCCTATTTTATATAAAAAAACGACTACCTGAATTTGGCTGCCTTTTTTCCAAAGCAGTAACGAGTACACCTCCTTGTCAGTTATAGCAATAGTACAAAATGTTATACAGAGAAGATATTTATCGTAGGTATATTGATATACTCAAACAAAAATGGTTTGCAAATAACAGAGGATTCCAGTTTTTAACTGTTCAGTTTTATTTATTGACAAGGGGATTAATCCCCTTGTTGCTTTTATTCGCAAATCAATTCTGTTTGATTTTAATTCATTATTCCGCCAATTAAAACCGACGGCAATCAATCTGTTTTACATCCATTGCCGTTTGCTTTAGCTAACATACTTACGATTGAAAATAAACAGGCTTTAGCCAAATTCATTTTCGAATCAAAATAATTTATACAGGCAAACATCCTCTTGCTTTGTATAAAAATATCCTACAACTGCGGAGTTTTGCTGCATTCTGGCTTTTTGCGCGTCGATTGCAGCACCATCGCTATCCTTTCTATCGTGTAAACCTTGCGTTTTACAGTGTCTTTTTTAAATATAAGCTTGCCGGCTGCACATATTTCCGAAATGTAATGGTACAATCGAAGATAAACAGCGTTGTTTTGAGCTGTACGCTCTTTTTTGTTTACAAGATAAGTGTTGTGAGTGTTATTTAAGCCTTCGATACGGTTTACGTCGGCAATCAATTCGTCCACAAAGCCTTCGGGCATGTTACTGATGCTCAACCGCGAAGCATTGTCGTTATAATATTCTATTGCATCGCGCATGTTACGCATAGCGCCCTCTACATTCCTGTGGCGAAGCTGCTTCATAATAATGCTGATGATACCGAAATTAAGTTCAGCCTCCTTTGCATACGATTTCATGTACAGCAACTTATCCAAAAAGTCGTCGCACTCGGCGTAAAGCTCTACCGTCAGCTTTTTTTGCCCTTCGGTTGCAGCAAAAACCGATTCCATTCCATTTACTTCGGCAAGAAAATCTCTGAAACTTTTCAGATACGATGCGTCGATGTTTTTATACTTCTCGGTAAATAAGTTCAAATCGCGCTCAAGGTTCGACGCAACTATTTCGCCTGCCGGAACATATTCTTCCATTCTTAAGTATGGCATATCAATCTGTATTATAATCAAATTTTTGTTTACAAAACACTGTCGATATTCAACCGAACACCATTGATGACTCAACTCACATCGCCGGCAACTCAACCAACATCGCCGACAGGCTACCCAACATCACCGACATTCTTCATACTGCCTCTGTATGCCTATCCAACATCTTCCGCAGTTTACCCAACGCCGCTGATTATCTGCCCAACACCTCTGCCTGCTTACCACGCGCCGCATATTGCATATCAATCATCAATCACTGTTTACCAAACATCTTTGACGGCTTACATCGCACCTCTGGCAGTACTTATAATACATCCAACCGCTCAGTAATCAATAACAGCGGCAAAGATAATAATAAAGTTTTGAATCATCCAAATTTTTCCGCAATATTTTTTTATCAAAATACAATATTTTTTTTCGCAGCGCTGTGCAAATACAGCACAAATGACACTGATAACGAAGGTTAGCACAGATAAAACACTTATGATAAAGGTAAAAATAATTTTGGCTAAAGCCATACTCGGTACATCTATTATCCATCTGCTAAAACCAACGATAATGACACTTTTCTAACAATGCTCCTTGCAAAAAAGAGGCTTTATTGCCGCTGGCTTTAACCAACAGCTACAAAAGGCAAAATAAATCAGAGCTATGTCAAAATAAAAATGACGCATCATCATCATTCCTCTACCTGATTACATCCATAATATATCAGCGTTAATCCGTGTTATCCGCGTCATCCGCGTTCAAATTATTTTCGGCGCAATAAACATTATTTTCGGCGAATTGTGTATCTTTGCCGCAAAATATGTTTTCGATGCAATACTTTTTAGTAGTTTTAGGATGTCAGATGAATCAGTCCGACGCCGAGCGGGTTCATGCAATAATGGGTAAAATGGGCTTTTCGCAAGCCGACAAAGAAGAGCAGGCATCTGTCATAGGCGTTATAGCCTGTTCAGTTCGGCAAAAAGCCATCGACAAAGTATATTCAAAAATTTCTAAATGGAACAGATGGAAGCGCAAATGCCCGCTGATAACCTTCGTGTCGGGCTGTATCCTTCCCGACGACCACCGCAAGTTTCTCCAGCTCTTCGACCTTGTTTTCGATATGAAAGAACTCTCTGCCCTGCCAATGATGCTGGCTCAGTATGGCGTTTCGTCGCCCTTATCGGGAATGGCAACACCAGCCGCACTGCACGAAAGCATTATCGACAAAGGCGGACGCACCATCTTCACCGGCTTAAAGCCAGTCGCCAAACAAAAACAGCCTCCCCAAACATGGGAAGTAGAGCCAGTGTACAACAGTCGCTTCGAAGCATTCATCCCGATACAAAACGGATGCAACAAATTTTGCACCTACTGCGCCGTGCCTTACACACGCGGACGCGAAGTGAGCCGGCCGTCAGCCGAAATCATCAGCGAAGTCCGCAGTCTGGTTACCAAAGGCTACCGAAGCATTACCCTTTTGGGTCAAAATGTTAATTCTTACGGATTAGACCGAAAAGGCAACGAACTTTCGTTTGCGCAGCTGCTCCACGCCGTTGGCGCCATCAGCGACAGCCAGCCCGACGTGTGGATTTACTTTACCTCGCCACATCCACTCGATATGACCCGCGATGTAATTGAAACCATCGCCTCTCACCCTTCACTTGCCAAACAAATTCATCTGCCCATCCAGAGCGGCGACGATGAGGTTTTGGAGCGAATGAACCGCCGCCACACCGTAGCCCGTTATCGCGAAGTAGCAGGCTGGATACGCGAGCTGCTGCCAACTGCAACCCTCTTTACCGACATTATAGTCGGCTTTTCGGGCGAAACCGACGCCCAGTTCGAGAATACACGCAACGCTGTTCGCGAGTTTGGTTACAATATGGCTTATATTGCCATGTATTCGCCTCGACCCGGCGCCGCCTCGTTTCAATGGAGCGACAACGTACCTCATACCGTCAAAAAGCAGCGTTATGCCACACTCACCGGCGACCTTGAGCACGTAGCCGCCCGCCATACCAACCAGCTTGCAGGCACAACCGTCAAGATGCTTGTTCGCGGGTACGACCGCAAACCCGGATATCTTACCGGACACACCGAAGGACGCATCGTTGTTCGCTTTCCCTCTACCGACGACACACTTATTGGCGCTTTCGCGAATGTTACAATCGAGTCGGCAACCCCTTTTTCGGTAGAAGGCACGCTTGCGAAGTAAAAATTACGCATTAAAAATTACAAAATACAAATCAAACCAAGTGCGCAACATCATGATTATAGAGAAAACAGCATTAACCACCCATCATGAACCATTAATATGAAAATTGCCTTTAAAACACTTGGCTGCCGCCTCAATCAGTACGAAACCGACGCCCTTGCACACATGTTTCGCGAAAGCGGTTACGAAGTATCCCAAAACGAAAATGGCGCCGACGCAGTTATCATCAACACATGCACCGTTACCAACCAGAGCAATCAGAAATCGCGCAACATTATCAGTCGCGCCATCCGTGCAAACGGCAATGCTACAACAGTTGTAACCGGATGTATGGCAGTGAGTCATCGCGAACAGCTGCTCGAAAAGTTTCCCAACATAGTCATCATTGACAACAACAACAAAAGCGCCCTGTTTCATCGTGTCGATTCGCTGCTTCGCACAGGCAGCATCCAACTTGCCGGCATCGACCACGACCTGTTCAGCTACCACTCGTTTACCGAAATGTTTCACACCCGAAGCCTTGTAAAAATACAGGACGGGTGCGACAATTTCTGTACCTACTGCATCATTCCCTTTGTACGTGGACGCGCCGTGAGCTGTCCCGTCGAAGTCGTTCTTAACAATGTTCGCGAAGTGATTCAAAAAGGCGCCAAAGAAATCGTTATTACCGGTGTCAACATCAGTCGTTACCACAACAGCGGCGTTACCTTTTCGCATCTGATAGAAAAAATTCTGAATCTCGACGGCGATTTCCGTCTCCGCATCTCATCCGTTGAGCCCGACCGCCTCGACAACCGCCTTTTTGCCCTTATCAATCATCCGCGCTTAGCTCCACATCTGCATCTTTGCCTTCAGAGCGGGTCGGACAAGGTGCTTTCGCAGATGAAACGAATGTACACCGTCGGCAATTTTCTCACCATTGTAGAAAAGATACGAACCATCAACCCGCTCTTTAATTTTACAACCGACGTAATCGTTGGTTTCCCCAACGAAACCAACGACGACTTCAACCAATCGCTATCCATTGCCCGCCAAGTCGGATTCGGTCATATCCACATCTTTAAATACTCCGTGCGACATGGAACCCGCGCCCAGCAAATGACAAATCACATCCCCGAAAAGGTAAAAACCGAGCGCAGCCGTCAATTGCACGAACTTGCCGCCCAGCTTACCGCCGCCTACCGTCAGCCTTTCGACAACACCGAGCAGCGCATCCTTGTCGAACGTTTTAAAAACGGCGTTGCACAGGGTTACAACGACTATTATGTTCCCATGCAGTTTGCCACCGACAATCCACAGCGCAACCGCTTCGCAACCGTTAAAGCCTGCGTAAAGGAATTCGAGAAAGAGTGAAGTTCTATTTTTATTTGCAACAAAACTGCTATTTTCACTTGCCTTTTACAGGATATTTTTTTTCATTTGCACAAAAATACATCCAACAGAAATGAAAAAACAATACATACACACACTGTTCATATCCATATTGCTAACAACAATATCACTGTATAAAGGACTGGCAAACGAACACACTCCCTTGCTCGAAGACATCATAAAATATTCGGCAGAAGAATTGCTGAACACAGGAAACAGGTATCTGCGCGAAAACAGCGTAGATACTGCCCTGATGTACTACATTGCTTTGGCTGGCAAATATACACCTTCGCTAAACAGCCGCGACAAGAATTATGCAATTCAAGGATATGTTAAAACAGGTAATATTTATTACGAACAAAACATTTATCACACTGCACTCGATTTTTACTTTAAAGCGCTCCGAATTTGCGAAAGCGAAGGATTTAAAACATGGCTACCGCAGCTGTATATCAATACGGGCAATATTTACCGAAAATTTAAAGACTATGAAAAGGTGGGCGACTGTTATCAAAAAGGATTAATCATTGCACAGGAAACGGAAAACAGAGAAATGGAGTGGAAACTGCTGATTAATCTTGTTGGCTACTCCTGTATCAATATTCCCGACAGCACTGGCATCGTCAATGCCCGCAAATATCACGAACAGGCAAAACAGCTTTTGCTGCCCAGCGACACTTTACAGAGATATTACAACCTTTTTAATGAGGGATACATCTATTATTGCGAAAAGAATTACGATTCTGCCGCCGTATATTATAAAAAAGTACTTGATTTTGCTGTAAATAACGGAATGGAACCGATGTACATATCTTCGTCATCGTCCGCACTGGCTTTTCTGTACGAAGATTTAGAACAGTACGACCGTGCGCTCGAATATCATCTTTTCAGTAACGAAACTGTTCAACACGAAGACAGCAGGTCGGAAATTACAATGCTCAGCCTGTTTAACCTTTCCGTTATTTACGAGAAAACCGGGGACGATAACCGGTCGCTATTCTACCGCAATCAGTACCTCAATCTTTCCGATTCTCTTTTAAACATCATGGAATTTAATCGTGTTAAAAATATGCAGATGGTTTACGAGATGGACAAAATAAACCAAAAGATTGACAGTTTGAATGCCGAAAAAGAAAAAAACGAGATAAAAATACGGAAGCAGACCGTTGTTCTCTACTTTGTATCCACAGGGTTATGCTTCATAATTACTTTGCTCGTTATTACATGGATACAGAAACAAAAACTGCAAAGCGCCTACATTGGTTTGTTCGACAGAAATATTGAAATACTTGAATCGGACAGAATAAACCGAAACGTGCGGGCTGAATATGAACGAAAATTAGAACTGGAAAAAGCGAAAACATTGCAACTCCAAGATGAACTGAAGCAGCTTGGGCACAAAGCTGCTGAAAGAAAAACAGTTCATGATGAAAAGTCGGAAACCGATGCATCCAAACATTGCATGTTGACCAGCGAACAAAAAACAAAGCTTTTGCACGACATCAATAATGTAATGGACAACACACTGGAATACTGCAACTGCGAATTTAACCAAAATCGTTTAGCTACGCTGATCGGTTCAAACACAAAGTATGTATCCTTAATAATTAACGAGATTTACAGTAAAAACTTCCGCGCCTACATCAACGAATACCGGATAAAGGAGGCAAGCCGCCGGCTTATGAACAGCGCCGATTACGGTCATTATACCATCACCGCCATTGCCGAAAGTGTTGGTTTTAAATCGCCCACCACCTTTATTGCAACATTTAAAAAGATTACAGGAATCAATCCTTCGATATGGCAAAAAATTGCCCAAAGCAGATGAGTGTTTTTTCGGAGTGCAGCCTGACACTAAGCCGCACTTGCGGCGATAAAAACGCTCCATGGCAAACGCATGAAATCCATGTTGTTTATTAAACCTCTTCGGAAAATAGCGACAGAATGTTTTATTTACGCCCGCCATCTCATCGCTTTCGCGGATATTCTATCGTTCCTTTTGACAAGGGGCATCCCCCCTTGCTTGCTGCTACTGTTAATGTCTAATCCCCCTGTTAATGCCACCACCACTCCACATTGGTCCGTTTTTGCGGATAATTCATATCTTCAAAAAAATATGTCCTGCCGAGTGAAGTCAAAATATGGATTCTATTTTCCGAAGATGTCTATTAAAACAATATGGATTCTGAATAAAACCTCATTTTTTACCTTTTTTTACTAACAAAACAACCTTAGTCGCTACGCATCTCGTTCATATTTATCTCATTACCTCATTTGGTTTTATGTGAATGAGATAATGAGGGCATTTTTATTTGTAAATGATATTTTATGCGTTTCACAAACAGCCGTACTGAAAAATTTAACTGCCGAAAAATTTCGTGCGTTTACCCTAACAACATTCTACTTTGTTCCGACACATACCATGAAGAGGATTAAAGACGACTTTTGATTGCATTTAATTAACACTTGTATTTACATTATAAATGAGGGATGATAAAATAAAAAAGCATATACTCATAGTATTATTATTTAATAATTAGCTATTTATATGCACATATCACATTTGTATAAAAAAAAACGCAAACGTACACAAAATATAATGTAATATAAAAAACACCAAATAACGCGTATTTGAAAAAATATATTCTCAAATTGCGCCCCTTATATGTTAATAAGAGGGAATTATTGACTGTTTAATTACTGATTGTTTTGTTTAATTTAAAACATTTATTTTATGAAGAAAGTACTATTAACATTTTCGTGTGTAATGCTTTTTGGGCTAAGTACAGTGCTGGCTCAAACACGCACTATCACGGGAACCGTTACGGCAAGTGATAACGGAACGCCGGTGCCGGGAGCAACGGTATTCGTTAAGGGAACTACGATTGGGTCTGTTTCCCAAGCTGATGGTAGGTATTCTGTAAATGTTCCACAGGATGCTGAGTTTCTGGTCGTATCTTTTATAGGGATGCGTACACAGGAAGTTGAGATTGCTGGAAGGTCGGTGATTAATGTAATTCTGCACACCGAAACACAGACAGTGGACGAAGTTGTTGTTACAGCAATGGGTATTTCGCGCGAAAAGAAAACGCTTGGTTATGCCGCAACTTCTGTTGGTGGCGAAGAACTTTCGAAACCGGCAATTGTGAATCCGATGCAAGCGCTGTCGGGAAAAGTGGCTGGAGTTGATATTCAGTCTTCACCTACATTTGGTGGAACAGAAAACGTCAATATACGCGGGTTTAATACCTTTGGTAGTAATCAGCCGCTCTATATTGTGGACGGGGTACCGATTACAAATACGCAGAACCGAACAGGAAATGATATAACCGATCAGGTGGACTACGGTTCGGGGATTAATGCAATTAATCCGAATGATATTGAAAATATTACAATATTGAAAGGGTCGGCGGCTTCTGCCTTGTATGGCTCAAGAGCATCGCAGGGCGTAATTATGATTACAACCAAGTCGGGGAAAAATTCACAGGGAAAAATCAATGTGGATTATTCCGGCGGTATCAATGTAGCTCAAGTAGGACGGCTGCCAATGGAGCAAACAATGTTCGGACAGGGCTGGGCTGGCGATCGCCGATTAGACGAAAATGGTAATTGGGGCGCTTCATTCGATGGAAAAGATCGCGTTTGGGGATGGGTTGTGGATAATAAACAGCAACTCAAACCTTACAAGTATTTGGGAAGCAGAGTTCGAGACTTTTTTGATTTTGGAATAGGACACAATCATGCCTTATCGTTTTCCGGAGGCAATGATAAAACTTCTTTCAGGGGTTCATTTTCATACGATAAATACGACGGACCTGTTCCTACGGATGACGACTCCTATCAACGATTTACGGTAGGCGTCAATGCTTCGTACAGTGAGAAAAAAATTACTGTAAGCACAGCATTTAATTTCAGTAATGAGAAAAATGAAGCATCACCTACAGGACAGGATAATTCAATCTATCGCTCGCTGAATGAAATAGCAACCGATATTTCGATTGTGGATTTTAAAGATATGAATAATATTTTCAATACTCCTGATTACTACTTTATACCATACGGATTAAATCCGTACCATGTACTGGAAATGAAAGAAGCATTGCAGAAGAAAAACAAGTTTTTCGGAAAATTTCAGGTGGATTATGATATCCTCAAAAACCTGAAAGCAACTTACCGTTTTGGTGGCGACTTTGAGCTGGCCACATCTGACCAGCATCGGGATGCATTCTCCTATTCGCCTAACACACCCAATGAACAAAATGGAGCTTCAAATCAAAATGATGGCAGTTACTCTCAGTTAAAAATCCAGCGAGTTCAGACTAATCATGATTTATTTTTGACTTACAGTCCGAAATTCGGTAATTTTTCGTTGAATACCATTGCGGGGTTAAACGTGAATGAACAAAGCGACGAACAGCTATTGGGCAGTATTAGTTCTATTGATGTACCTGGGTTTTACCATCTTTCAAATTCATTAACACCTGCTACAGCCTCACAATTATCACATAAATACCGTTTATGGGGTGCGTATCTGAATGCGGATTTGGGATTTAAAGACTACCTTTATGTAACAGGCACATTGAGAAACGATCATTCGTCAACGCTTCCTGTTGCCGAAAGCTCATACATATATGGTGGTGGAATGTTAAGTTTTATAGCCACCGACTTTTTAAAAACACAATCCATAGAAACAGGAGTTCTTGATTTTGCCAAACTGCGTCTTGCATACGGGCGTACAGGTAAAGATGCAGACACTTACAGAGTGTTTGACAGATTTGTTGCATCTACTGTAATGAATCCGCTATATCCCAGCATTGATGTTTTGTCTTTTCCATTAGGAGGCATTAATTCATTTACAGTTTCCAATTCGGCAGGTAATCAGATAATCAAACCTGAATTAACTGACGAATTTGAAATAGGCGCCGAACTGTACCTGTTCCAAAACAGAGTAGGAATTGATTTTACCTATTACAATAAATTAACAAATGGATTGATTCAAGTTTTGGATATAGATCCATCTTCGGGTTATGAAACGCAAGTAACAAACCTTGGAGATGTTAGGAACAAAGGTATTGAATTGATGCTCAATTTTATTCCTGTTAGAACAAACAGCGGTTTTGAATGGAATATAGCTTACAATTTCACTAAAAACAATAACATGGTAGAAAGTTTGATATCGCCCGAAGTATTTCTGGCAGGTTATGGAGGAATGGGAATTTATGCCGTTGAAGGGAAACCGATGGGACAGTATAAAACAACCGATTTTTTAACAACCAATATCAACGGAGTAGAATGTATGGTTGTTGACGGAAACGGTCATCCCATGCCAACGCCACAGGAAGTTCTTATTGATAAGGATGTAAATGAGAAATTCCGTATGGGTTTAACCAATACTTTTAGCTATAAAGGATTAAGCTTGGAGGCTGCAATTGATTTTCGTTATGGAGGCTATATGTACTCTTATACAGCTGATTATATGGGTTGGGTAGGAACTGGACTCTATACGGTAGATAATGACCGTCGCCCGTTTGTAATACCCAATTCTGTTATTCAAAATGCAGATGGCACATACAGTGAAAATACCGTTCCGGTTAAAAACGACCAATCTGTGGGATTACATACTTATTATGGCGACAAACAGTTTGGCGATTCATTTATTTTAGACCGTTCCTATATGAAAATAAGGGAGGTGGCACTGGGATATCAACTACCTTCGGATTTTTGTGCCCGACTGGGTTTGAGTGCTGTATCACTCAGGCTTGCCGTAAATGGCATTTTACTATGGACAGCTGCTGAAAATGTATATCTGGATCCTGAAAATACGACCTTTGGCAGCAGTATTGCCGGAAAATTTGGCGAGTTTGGAGCCAATCCGACCAATCAGGTTTATACATTTGGATTAAAAGTTTCGTTTTAACAGTTTAATTTAATAGAATATGAAAAAGAATTTGATTATATTGTGCATCACAGCCCTGATGTTATTAAGTTGCAGCGACTGGTTAGATGTAAACCATGATCCCAATGCACTTGAAGAAATTCCTTCGGCAAGTTCGTTGCTGCCTGCGTCCGAAGTAGGTATTGGAAACAATTTGATGGGATGGGATATGGGTTTTGGAGGCGCTTTTTGGGTTGAATACTGGACACAGTCCAACAGTGCGTCGCAGTTTAAATCAATTTGCGGGTATATGCCCGAAGACTTTAACACAGCTTACCGTTCGCTGTATTCGCAACCGTTAACCGATTTAAAACGGATAAAAGACATGACGGTAGAAGACGAAAACAGAGGTTATTATTTTATTGCCGAAGCGCTGTCGATTTACGCATGGCAAATTGTAACCGACGTATGGGGCGATATGCCTTATTTTGAAGCATTAAAAGGGAATGAAGGTATTCTGCATCCAAAACAGGACAAACAACAGGATATTTATGCAGACCTTAAAACCCGTATTGATGAATTGCTGAAAATAGATATACGCAACTCTTCGATTATAGGAAGTTCTGACTATATTTTTGGCGGCGATTTGAATCAATGGTACGCATTTGCCAATTCGTTAAAATTAAAATTGATGATTCGTCTTTCGGAAACAGAAAATTACAACAATGCCGATGTTTTGAACTTTATTGAAAGCGGCGGTTTTCTGACTGGTTCTGCAAGTATTTCGGGAGACATCTGGAACGATAATATGGAAGGCAAACGACATCCGATGAGAGAATTTGAGACTGGCGGTGCAAATTATTTCACCTCCAATGTTTTTGCCTGTAAAACGTTTATTGATTATCTATCGGTAAATGCCGACCCTCGTTTGTCAACATTATTCAGCGGCGTGGTTAAAGGAGCTTTTTTTGGTGATTTCGGTTCGACGGAAGATTCGGACAACAATGGAACCACCGATGATAAAGAAACTTATGCAAAAGCAATTTTACTACCCAATATGGATATTCCACTTATTTCGGCTTGGGAACTTAATTTTTGGATATCCGAAGTGTATGCACGTGCCGGAAACGATGCGAAAGCAAAGGAATATTACGAAAACGGCGTAAAGGCTTCGCTTGCTCAACATGGAATTTCAGACGAAAGCATTATTGGAACAGGCGGGTATGCTGAATGGAAGTCAGGAGACATTGAGGTAGCAATAAAACAGATTGCTATGCAAAAATGGGTTGCTAACTGTAACTATCAGCATATTGAGGCGTTTCTCGAAAGAAACAGGACAAAATACCCTTCGGTAAACGAAATTGATATTGCCCGTGACAGGCAAAGTGCCTGGATTAATTTTCCGGTTGGCGAATTGACAATTTCTGTTGCAGGACGAGGCACTTTAGGGGGAAATTTACCTGCTTCGCCAACGTATCCCGAGTGGTACGTATCCCGAAATAACAATGCGCCTGCTCAAAAAGCAAATATCGGTCAAAAGGTATGGTGGAATCAGAAAGCAGGCAAATAACTTAATGTTTAACTTTTTAATTGATATAGCTATGAAGGTATATAAATATATTTTGGGATTATCCTTGTCGTTACTTCTGTTTGCATCTTGCGAAAAAGAGTCGGAAGGAGTATCAAGACTGACAACTTATGCCACACTTGAAATGGAAGGCGCTAATTTGATGCTGATTCAAATCAATTCTGCCTATACTGAACCGGGGGTCAGTGCATTTGAAGGTGAAACAGAGGTGCCCGTAGTAATAACAGGTACTGTAGATACAGCCACTAAGGGTGTTTATGTTATTCAGTATTCGGCAAAAAACTCGGATGGTTTTTCAGCATCAACAACAAGGATGGTGGCTGTTGTAGCCAAAATGCCCACGACCGACCTTTCGGGTGAGTATGAGCTGGTACATGCAACACGAACGGGAACATCTACGATTGGAATCAACGACGGAATATTAGGCTACTATCACGCCACAGAAAGTTGGTGGCAAGCGTATCCTATACCGCTTGACTTTGTGGATATGGGGGACGGAACTATAATAGTTCTGCAAGGTTCATCTCCTTATGGAGCACATTATGGAACAGGAGAAATTTTGGACGACGGCCAAATTAAATTCACTGTTACTTTAGCCAACCAGGGTCCGCTGACTTATTCAACAACGTATAAATTAAAACCATTATTATGAGAAAGTTATTTTTGATAGCAACAATAGCTATTTTTGCTGTAACATCGTGTAAACAGGAGTACGAGAACTGGTATTCGGCAGGTTACGAACTGTCGGGCGAATGGGTAGTAACCGTACAGCAAAGCGATGATGAATCCACGTATATTTCTACGGGAGAAGGAGCTATGCCCGATGTTGCCAATATAGCAAACTGGACGTGGGTTGATTATTATGGAACCGGAACAACAAGCGTACTTACCTACAGTTCGGCAGCTAATACGCCCACCGAATTGATAGTAGATGATAATCATACGTTTTGGGACTATAAGATAAAAGTAAATGCAAACATTGATGCAAAAACTTTTGCGGTTGATAATACGCCCAATTTGGCTTATGATGATTGCAATGTAAGTATTATTGGCGGAAAAATACTTGAAGGCGCCGCAACAACGCCGGGAGGAAACGTTGCAGACAGCATTCTCTTCTATGTGAAGTTTAGTGATAATAGGGAGGGCTTTACTTATATGAAGGTTTCAGGCTTCCGGAAAACCGGATTCGATGAAGATACATCGTATTGAGCTGGTTGATGGTACCCAGAATTAACGCAAGAAACTGCTCTGTAATATTACAGAGCAGTTTCTTTTTTTGAGCTATAACACATCATAACTCATGTTACGCAAAACAGCCTTGAAAAGGCTGAATCGTCATAACCGCAAGCGAGCGGAGTGTTGCCTGCGGAAAATGACGTTCGTATCTCCCTGCCCGCAAGGGCAGAACAGATGTGAAAGTACAGGTTCTGCCCTTGCGGGCAGCTGTGCTGTTGTCTGTTT
>JAITVO010000136.1 GCA_031285765.1 Cytophagaceae bacterium
CGATTCTGGTACTGATGGAGGATGGTGGTATAATTATTTGTATACTTACCGAGTCATTTATGAAAAAGGTACAAGAGATTTTACCTATGAATATAGGTATTATTTTATACCTGGAGATAATAATCCTACTAGAAGAATATTTAAGGATTTTGTCATGCCAACAAATCTTACAACGAGGCAAGTTGCAATCAAATATCAGGCTGATCCTGAAATACCGTATCTGTATATAGATCTAAAATATTTTTATGTATCTGATTTAGTCAATGATATAGAAAGTATTCATAGTTTTTATTCTTATGCGCTTCGTTTTAGATGGATGTTTACTACTCTGAATTTATCTGTATATGATGCCGAGCTTGTCGGGGAGCCGAGAACGGAGATTCAGGATGTTTATGAAGAAACTATTGATGAGGTTCTTTATGTAGTTACTCCGTATAAGGTGATCTTCACTGTTAAATGGGGGTCAGATTGTCAAGGAGAGTATTCATATACCGTTGAGGAATGTAAAGTTAAATAAGTTTAGTTTTAGTAATAAAAAAACTTTCCGATTTTTATATCGGAAAGTTTTTTTTATGGTTCGCACGTAACACTACCTGCGTCAGCAGGTAGATGTAGACAATCCGGTATCTTCTTGGTACATTGTTCATATGGATAAAATTCTCTATAGTAAACAAAGTAACTGCGTTTTTCACTGCCACTATCACCTAGTTATAGTGACAAAATACCGTAAGAAAATTTTCAATGCTGGCGTGTATGCATTTTTTAAGAAAAGGGTAATGGAGGTCAAGAAACACTACCCACAAATAGACATACTAGAGCAGAATCACGATAGAGACCATATACACTTACTTTTAAGTATACCGCCGAAGATGAGTGTGGGTAGTGTCGTGCGCTTAATCAAAAGCAATACAGCAAGAGACTTGAAAAAGAATTACCCTTTTCTTAAAAAATGCTATTTCGGAACAGAGAGTGTTTGGTCGGATGGGTATTTTGTCAGCACTGTCGGTGTTAATGAGGCAGTGATAAAACGCTATATAGAATACCAAGGGCGGTTAGATACCGGACAAGCGAAGCTTGAACTAAAATGATACCACCGGCGTGAGCCGGTGGAGCTTCATTGAGGTTCAGTTGGATACACTTCCGCATATACTTTCACAGCCTTCCGATTTTGTACCCCAGACACCATTATAATTTTTAAGGTAGTCGTCAAAAACGGCTCTTGCGCCTTGCTCTGAATAATCCTTGTAACCAATTACACGCGTACAGGTATCCGGCTTCCCGCCAAAAAGTTTACACAAACCTCGCTTACAACATGCATATTCTTCTATGAGTTCCTGCTCATACTTTTTCCATTGATAATTAGTGTAGGAGTTGTTGGAGTAGAGGCCTCGACTCCTGCCGGAACACTTTATTTTTTCAGGGTTATTACCTGTTCCGCAATATATTTCATCATAAGTTTCAAAAGAAAATGTTGTCGATACACAGGTAAAACCGTATGGATCCCATCCTATAGGATCGTTTGAATTGCTCAGTTTAAGCACGCTGTTGCCCCTAATGCAGGCATAGGTACCTGTTCCTCCCCCTCCGCCGCTGTAAGTTGTCGTTCTAACATCAACAGAAGAGTTATTTTCGATATAAAATCTGTAACCGCCATCCAAGACTAATACAGCTGTTTTGACATCAGAGTTGTCTACTTTTATTACGGCTATCTTGTTATTATTTTCAGTACCCAAACCCATTCCAAAATTTACATTGCTGTTGTTTATGTATATATCTCCAAAAAACAGAACAGGTATATTGATAAATTCTGTGGAATGCCTTTTTCCTGTTTCTTTTTCCCCTATATGCAGAGTTGGGAGCATGCTGGGGAAGTTAATTCCTCCATAGTTACTGTATAACAGGGTGTCAAAGAAGAATGTGCCGCTTTCCCACACAAGACCGCCATACATATTATGGCCATATATAGCAGTAATTTTGTTTATTGATTCGAAAACATTGTTGCCGTACAAATTTAATGTACCTTCAATCCTTATTGCAGTTATCCAGTTTCTAACACATATGGTATTGCCCCAGCAATTGTTTCCATCAACCTCTCTGCACTTGACGTTTTGAACCTTGAACTCGATACTTTTGTACAACTTTTAAATACTCCTTACACTCCCAGTTTCTTCAGCGCTTTTTTTACCTTGATGGGCGTTCCGTTTTGCAGTGCGATAACAGTTGCCGATGAATAGACCAAACGAACACGGTCGGCAAGTTGTACAATCTTATCGTACGAGTGCGACTCGCCGATGGTATAAATATAATATTTGCCATCGTAATCTTCAACAGCGGGATAATCGTCAATAATTATTTTATTGCGAAGCTCGTCCATCGGTGTGTTTGATTCGGCAATCTTCACCTTGAAAACGATACCTTGTACTTCGCCGGTTTGTATGTAAACCTTGCGTCCGAAGTTAAAAGCCGAGAAATTAACATAGCGGTCGGGATAATGGCGCATGTCGGTCAGCAGCCGGTCGAGGTTAGACGTAGCATCAGTCAGATTCAGATAGAGCGTTTTGTCGGTGAGCAGCATGCCCAGCGAGCCATTGCCCGAAACCGATTCGGCTAAAAGGTTATTCACATTTTGAACGGCTGAGTCGATTTTCGACACAACTCCCTGTATGTCGGCATTGTTTAACTGCGTGCTGAACTCTTTAAGATTAGATGTAATGCTGTCTAAATTCGTTTTCTGGCTGCTCAATGTTGCCGTAAAGTCTTCGATATTTGTGAGCGAGTGGCTCAGTTCGCCATCTCTCAACGACGCTTCAATTAGCCCGACGCTTGATTCGAGCGAATGGATAGAGCGATAAAAACTCTGAAGCGTGTGGTTCAGCTCATCTCTGTTTTCGCGCGAAACGATGCCGGCTACGTTGGTGAGCACAGTGTCTAATTTCACAATTAAACTTTCGACTTTGTCTTTCAGCGGAAGAACTTCGGTACCTACTTGGTCGAATAAATCGCCGACTACAAATGTTTTTATTGTGTCGCCGGGGAAAAGGGTTATTGGGGCGCTTTCGCCATCTTCGGGCTCGTAGTTGATAAACTGAACGGCTTTGGTGCCCATTAAATCGACGCTGTACAACTGTGCTACGGTGTAGTTGGTGATAGGAAGTTCCTGTGTTAGCGACAGTGTAACCAAAAATTCGCCAACATTTTCGGGATGAAATACGATTTCACGTATCGACCCTATTTTGTATCCTTTAAAATAGATAGCGCTTCCTTCGCTCAAGCCTTCTACTCTGGTATAAACTCCATAGTAATAGTTGCCTTTGATGAAGAAATTTCGTCCCTTTAAAAAGTTGATTCCCCATACCAATACAAAGATGGATATGATAACTGTCAATCCTATTTTTATTTCTTTACTTCTTTTCATGTCATTGATATTTTTTAACTATCTAACCGATGAAACGGGCACTTTTTCTCCGTTTTTAAATGCTACAATAAAGCAGTCGGGAACTTTCTTCTTTACTTTTTCGAGTTCACGGCTGATGGCGCCGTAATCGGAAGCAAGCCCCGTAGTGTATTTGTACTGTTTTCCGTCCTTAAACATCCAAACATCGTTGAACAGTTTGTACGGAGCGGCGTCTTTTTTCAATTCACTGTTCGATGCTGCTATCTGAATACGAAATTCAATCACATCTTTCTCTATTTGCTTTACAATGCTGTTGCGTGCCTCGAATTTATTCCGGTAATCGCGGATTGAACGAAAAATGGCAGAAGCCAGATAGGTTTGTCCCTCCTCTTCCGACATAAATTTTTCTTCGTTCTTGTTGCTCAAAAACCCAAGTTCAACAAGTATGCTTGGCATTGCTGTTTTTCGTAACACCAGAAATCCCGCCTGCTTAACGCCGCGGTTGTGCCGTCCTACACGCTCCTCAAACTGTTCCTGTATAATAGACGCCGCTTCGAGGCTTTGGTCGAGATAGATATTCTGCATCAGTTCAAAAATAATGTACGACTCGGTAGAATTGGGGTCAAAACCTTCGTACTTTGTTGTGTAGTCGTCTTCGAGAACAATTACCGAGTTCTCCTTTTTTGCCACTTCAAGGTTTTCCTGCGAACGGTGCAGTCCAAGCACAAAAGTTTCTGCTCCGTGTATTTTGGGATTGCTGATAGAATTGGCATGAATGGAAACAAAAAGGTCGGCTTTTGCATGGTTGGCAATTTCGGCTCTTTCGTCCAGTTCAACAAAAATGTCGTTTTTACGGGTATAAATCACCTCCAGTTCGGGCAACTCTTTTTTCAGATATTCGCCCACTTTGAGCGCTACGTTGAGCACAATATCTTTCTCTTTTACCGATTTGCCAATAGCGCCGGGGTCTTTGCCTCCGTGTCCCGCATCAATCACTACGGTTTTAAAACTTCCGCTTTTATTGGCTTGCGCCCAAACATCGCCAATGCAAGCAATGGCACAAACAAGTAACAATGTTTTTGACAGGTATAACATTCAATAATCAATTACAAACACAGAAAACAACGCGCAAAAGTACAAATACAATAGCTATTTTATAGTTAATAATTGCTAACTCATGTTATACGGCATCTTCTTTCTGTATTGTGAATTGTGAATTGCATTTTTTAAGGAGGTTTTAAAAGTCCTGTTTTACATAAGAACAGGCGAGTGAATGCAGAATTTAATTGATTTATAGCCAACGTTTTTATTCGACTGAACAAATTTCATTCATCATCTTTTTTAGTGGCAATATCTTAAATATTACCGCTATTTTTGTTTTTTACGGGCATCTTTTCAAGAATATATTGCTTCAAAAAAGTTTTCGTGTGATTCTTAAAAACGAAGAAAACAGATTATGTACACAAGCAGAAAAATATTGGCACATCCTGCAGATTTAACATTCTATATTTTCCTGTGCCGCATATTTTTTAATATACATAATGTAAAAAAACAGTTGTTCGTCAAGTTATTTTTGGCTAAAAGCCGATTTGTTTTGCATATTCATTGCCGTTGGCTTTAGCCCCAAATTATCAATACAGTTTCCGAAAATATCTAATCACTTTTTAATTCAAACAGCTTCTTAAAGAAGAGTAAAAAGCACATTATTTAAAATATGCAACCCTTTGCAGTTATTTTTTTTACGACTGTAAGTTTTTTTTAGTCAAGAATAGGGAGTTGAGATTTTTTCATTCCCAACTCTCCATTCTTATACTGATAGCGGTTTAGTATTATGAACCACTGCATAACATCAATTTATAAATAAAAAGAACCGCACAAGCGGCTCTTTTATTTACAAAATCAATCGCTACAATCCTTCCCCCTTTTTAAGCCACTCCGCATACTCATCTACTCTGCGCATCTCTGTCGGTATCTTAATACCCTGCGGACATTTGGGCAAACATTCGTTGCACTCAATGCAGTGGTTTGCCTGACGCAGTTTGGGAACGCTGCGGTCGTAGCCTACAAGGAAGGTACGACGGGCTTTCTTATAGTTTTCGTCGTTGGCGTTCTCCAATATTTCACCTGCGCTGACACAACGGTTGTAATGCCCGAAAACGCTCGGAATATCTATCCCGTAAGGGCACGGCATACAGTACTGACATTCGGTACACTGAATAAAATTGGAATTGACCAGAATATCCGTAACCTCTTCCAGAATTTTGTATTCCGATTTATCAAGAGGCTGCAAGGGGGCATAGGTGCGGATGTTTTCCTGCACGTATTCAATGTAAATCATGCCGCTGAGAACGGTTAGCACATGTTCGGGCGTGCCTGCGTAGCGAAACGCCCAGCGTGCAGGCGTATCCTGCGGATGAACGCTCTTCATAAGGTCAGCCGCCTGAATGGGAACCCGTGCCAACCGTCCGCCAAGCAATGGCTCCATGATGACCGAAGGAACATTCTTTTTCACCAGCTCGTTGTACAGATATTCGGCGTTTACATTTCGGTCGGTGTCGGCATAGCGCCAATCCTGATAATTAAGCTGAATCTGACAGAAGTCCCACTGGATATTGTTAAAAGCAAGGGCGTAATCGAACACATCCTTTTTACCGTGAAACGACCAGCCGAGATTGCGGATGCGCCCTGCTGCCTTTTCTTTCAGAAGAAAATCAAGCAGTCCGTTATCCACAAATCGGGCGTGAAACTGTTCGATACTGCTGCCAACGGAGTGAAGCAGGTAGTAGTCGATGTAATCAACCTGAAGTTCACGCATCGACTTGTGATACATCGCAACGCCTTCGTCGAACGACCATGCTCCTGCGCGGTGGTTCGAAAGTTTGGTGGCAACAAAAAACTTTTCTCTCGGATGACGCTTCAAGGCAATGCCCGTTGCGGCTTCCGACCATCCGCGCACATACACGGGCGCTGTGTCGAAATAGTTTACACCGTGTTCGATGGCATAATCGACCATTGCGTTTACACGGTCCTGGTCAACTTCTTCTTCGCCATTGGCGTTTGTGCGAAGTGACCAGCGCATACATCCGAATCCGAGCAGCGAAACTTTGTCGCCCGAATGGGGATTCACGCGATAGGTCATGGCGTTGGTTGGAACTTCGCCTGTTTCGCCGCCTTCAGACGACACTTTATTGTTGGGTTTGCAGCCGACCATTGCAGCTGTTGTAACCGCAGCGCCAACGCCTGCTATTTTCAGGAAACCGCGGCGGTTAATTTCTTTTGTCTTCATATTTTGCTTTTAAGCGGTTATGATTGCCGTACTTTTATTTTTTTCTGTCAGACTGTTTTATTGGTCAGTGGTTTAATTTTACTTTTTGTATTTTGATGCCACAATACTTAGCTGCTGCACAATTTGATTGCGCGGCAGCTAAGTTAAAAATTTATCTGGGAACATTGACTTCAACATAATTGAGGGCGCTGTTTTTTAATGATGCAGTATTTTTCCTCAATTTAGAGTTTGTTTAAATTTTAAATCAAAATATTTTTATTGTGCATCAAGCAAATGAAAGTAATGATAATCATTGTTTCATAAGTGTCAGCTGTGCTTTTGCAACCAGTTGATAATCTACGAAAACCATTTTATAAAGTAAAACTTCTTTCAACAAACCAGCGTTTGGACAAGGGTTTAAATTCGGTTACCTTGTTACTACGAAGTGTTTCCTTAAAAACACCTTCGCGCATCCACTTTTGAAAGTAATAATAAACCAATTGCCATTCTGACAGAAGTCTTCTTTTTTGTTGAGTAGTTTCTTGTCTGTCGGTTTTAACCAATGGGCAAAACGCTCATTTTTTTTACGGTTTTAGCCCAAAAGTATTTTCCGAATAACTATATAACTGATATTACGCAAAGCAAAAACCGCCGCAGATGATTTTCAATTTGGCAAAGTTCGGCAAGCATCGCCGAAGATGATTTTGATACAGAAAATTGACAATAATCACCTGCGTAACATGAGTATATAAATTAAATAAATATAAATTTTGAACTGCAATTAACTATTGAATTTAATGTCTTTCACCATTATCTGTATGGAAGTTTTTCCGTTGTAAACGTTTTCTTCGATGGTGTAGCAAATGTCAAAAGGTTCGCCTTTCTTTATCTGGTCGATGTAATCACCCATCGAGAATCCGACTCCCTGAATGATTGCACACGAATGTCGATCGATAAGTTCAAGTTTAAGATGGTTGCGGTCTTTCCCAACAAGTTTACTTGTTCCGTAGTCAATAACGTTGCGGGTAACGAATACGGGTTTCATATTTCCCGGTCCAAATGGTCTGAACTGTTTCAGTATCCTGAAGAATTTAGGTTTAATATCGCCAAGTTCTATTTCTGCGTCAATATTTATTTTTGGAATCAGCTGTTCGGGCAAAATGGTTTGTGCTACGGTTTCTTCAAAACGGTTTATGAACGCAGGAATATTTTCCACTTTTAAAGTCAGTCCGGCGGCATACATATGCCCGCCAAAATTTTCAAGAAGGTCGGAGCAAGCATCGATGGCTCTGTAAAGATCGAAACCATCGACCGAGCGGGCTGAACCTGTTGCCATTCCTTTGCTTTCGGTAAGAATAATGGTGGGACGGTAGTATGTTTCGGTGAGGCGCGAAGCCACAATTCCAATAACGCCTTTATGCCATTCAGGGTCGTACAGTACGGTGGTTTTGCGGTTTTCCAATGCGTCAAAGGCTGCAATTTTTTCCAGTGCCTTTTGAGTAATATCGCGGTCTAAATCTTTGCGGGTTTCGTTGCAGGCATTGATGCTTGTACTCATTTGCGATGCAAGCGATTCGTCGTCGCTTACGAGCAAATCAACGGCATTACGCCCCGTTTCAATACGTCCCGCTGCATTAATGCGAGGACCTATTTTAAAAACAACGTCGCTGATATGCAACTCTTTTTCTTCCATGCCGGCTGTACAAATAATGCTCTTTAAGCCTGTACGCGGCGAGCTGTTAAGTTTCTTTAAACCATAAAAAGCCAATATGCGATTTTCGCCCGTAATGGGAACAATATCAGATGCAATGCTTACGGCAACCAAATCGAGATATTCGTAAAGAGTTTCTTCGGGAATATTCTGTTTTTTACAGAAAGCCTGCATCAGTTTAAAACTAACACCACAGCCCGAAAGATTTTTATCGGGATAATTGCAGTCGGCACGTTTGGAATCGAGGCAGGCAATAGCATTAGGGAGTGCATCGCCCGGTGTATGATGGTCGCAAATAATAAAATCGATACCCAGCCTGTTGGCATACGCCACCTTTTCTACGGCTTTAATTCCGCAGTCAAGCGCAATAATCAAGCGGCAACCCGAATCAGCAGCAAAGTCAATACCTTTAAACGAAACACCGTAGCCTTCGAGATAGCGGTCGGGAATATAAAATTCAAGATTTTGATAATGTTCGTAAAGAAAAGAATAAACCAAGGCAACCGACGTGGTGCCATCCACATCGTAATCGCCGTAAATCATTATTTTTTCGCTGTTGCGGATGGCTGATAAAAGACGATCAACAGCCCTGTCCATATCTTCCATCAGAAATGGATTGTGCAGGTTGTTAAGCGAAGGACGGAAGAAAGTGCGGGCTTCGTCAAAAGTATTTACATTTCGTTGAATTAAAAGTTCGGCAAGCACCTCGTCTATTTGCAGTTCATTACTTAGAAGCCTTACTTTTTCGCAATCAGCCAGCGGTTTTATATTCCAGTACCTCTTCATTTAATTCTGTTTTATTTGCAGTTATATTGTTATGTTTGTTTGCCGACAATTCGGTTTTGGCAATAATCATAAACCGAATCCTCGCAAAGATAGCTATTTTATCGGAGTTGCGAAAACAGAGTATGATTTTTTGTTGCAATTGATGCGTAAAACATCCCTCAACTCTTTTCGCCGCCTATCTCCCGTATCTCAATCTCTTCGCCGTTGCAGTTCATCATGCGGCACGAGAGTTCGGGCGCGGTAAGGTAGCCTATTGCGCGAATATTTTCGGGAAATTCATCTGTTATTCTTTCATGCTCGCTTAACGGAAGAGTAAAAAGCAACTCGTAGTCGTCGCCGCCGTTTAGGGCGGCAATCAGCGGATTAAAATTCATTTCGTGAGCAGCTTTCAGCGTGCCCTGATGCAGCGGTATTTTGTTTTCGTGAACGCGACAGCCAGTCCTCGAAGCTCGGCACAAGTCCCACAGGGCAGATGCCAATCCATTTTTTACGTTAATCATGGCGGAGGGCAACAGATTCATCGCTTTGAGCGTTTCAACAACATCCGTTTTTGCTTCGGGCTTCAACTGGCGCTCGAGCACGTAATCGTTGTTGATGCCAAAGTCGGGTTCGGTGAGGTCGTTCGATTTCAGGACGCGCTTTTCGCGTTCCAAAAGGTGAAGCCCCATCAGCGCCGAACCCAAATCACCCGAAACGCACAGTAAATCGGAGGGTTTGCCGCCATTGCGCGACACTTTATTTTTTCTGTTAACCGTTCCCTGCATGGCAACAGCAATCGAAAGTCCCGTAAACGACGGTACGGGACGGAAATCGACCAAATCCACGCTATAACGCTTACACGCTACCAGCATACCGTCCATCAGCGCATCAACCGATTCGAGCGTCATTCTTTGTCCCAGTCCAACCGAAACCGATACCTGTTCAGCACAACCATTCATGGCAATAATATCTGATATTGCCGCAACCACAGCTTTATAGCCCAGATGCTTTAGCGGATGATAAATTAAATCGAAATGAATGCCTTCGAGAAACAGCACATTCGTTAGCAGCCGATATTTACTCCCGTCCAAAACGGCTGAAGCGTCGTCGTTGAATCCCAAAACCGAAGCCCTGTGTTTCAGTGCTGTGTTGTTTGCGATACGAGCTATTAAGCCGTTTATACCGACTTTCGACAATGGCATCCCTTGTTGTTCCATCCTGATTATTTAAAATTTTCGGCAAAGATACAAATTTGAGTGAAAAGAGAAAAGTGAAGAAAACAAGATATTGTTTTCTTCACTTTTTGTAGATATTGCACGACCTCAATCCTCACCCAATATCAATCTTTGCGCCCCAATATTTAGGTCGTTTGCAAAATGCAAGATCGAGCATCATTTTTACACGGGCAAGATACTCGCAGATTTGCTCGCCTGCTTATAAACATATTTGTATTTTTACGCCTGCGTTTCAATTAAACGAGCGTGTAAAGATTAAAAAAATGGGAGGACATACAAAAAAGGTAGTGTTACAAAATAACTGAATTGTATTATTTTATACCTCATAAATAGATTCGATTATGAGACATGTAGAAATAATTTGTTGTTACTTTTGTACTTGTGAAGATTTAAGGAAAAACGGACATAGTCCTAACGGCACATATAACTTACCTTCCCGCCCACTGCCATATAATAACAAGTATTAAAAAAATAACAAAATGATTTCTGATTAACCACATATTTTATCTCTATGAAAAATAATGAGGAACAGACAATTATCTGCTCCTCGCAATAAAATTGATACAGCTCTTCGATTTAATTTCCTAATCCCCGTACTTTTTTTTCCCAATTCCAAGCCGAGAGCAAGGTGTCGCCGAGTGAGGTTTCGGCTTTCCATCCGAGTTCGTTGTTGGCGATGGAGGTATCTGCCCATATTTTTTCGATGTCGCCGGCACGGCGTTCTACTATTTTATAGGCCAAATTAACGCCTGTTACTGCGATGAAAGTCTTCACAAGTTGCAGTACCGAGTAGCCTTCGCCCGTTCCGATATTGAAATACTCATAGTTAGATGTTCTCTTTTTGTTCAGCAGTCGGTTGATGGCAATTACGTGGGCTTTTGCCAAATCGACCACATTGATATAGTCGCGAATGGCAGTTCCGTCGGGTGTATTATAGTTGTCGCCAAAAATGCTCAGTTCATCGCGCAGTCCGGCGGCAGTTTGCGTAATAAAAGGCACCAGATTGTTGGGCACACCCAAAGGCAATTCACCAATCAGCGACGAGGGATGCGCTCCGATGGGATTAAAGTAGCGCAAAGCAATGCAGTTGATTTGGGGATAGGCTTTGCAGCAGTCACGCAAAATGTCTTCACAAATACTCTTTGTATTTCCGTAAGGTGACTCTGCCTGTTTACGCGGCGTATTCTCAACAACAGGCAATACGTCCGGCTGCCCGTAAACGGTACAGCTCGAACTGAATACCATATTAATAATGTTCCGCCTTTTCATGTTATCCAGCAGGTTCATCAGCGAATTAAGATTGTTGCGGTAGTAATTGAGCGGCTTTCCAACCGATTCGCCAACGGCTTTGAAAGCAGCAAAATGGATAATTGCTTCGATGTCGGTGTATTTGTCGAAAAAAGTGTTAGTTTTGATGCTGTCCGACAGGTCAAACTGTTCAAACGCAGGTCGTAATCCTGTTATTTTTCCGATGGCGTCCAATACGTCGATGCTTGAGTTTGAAAGATCATCAACAATAACTACCTCGTAACCTTTTTCCTGAAGTTCAACAACAGTGTGCGAGCCAATGTAACCGGTTCCTCCGGTAACCAAAATCTGTTTTTTCATCTGCTTAATATTATTATGTTGAGAGTTAATGTACTTCTCTTAATTTTCAATTCTCAATTTTTATCGGTATTGTAAAATAAAACCGGCTGCCTTTTCCCTGTTCGCTTTCGACCCATATTTTGCCACCATGCCGTTCAACAAATTCCTTACAGATTGTTAAGCCCAAACCTGTTCCTTTTTCGCTCTCGGTGCCGACGGTGGTGTGTGTTGTTTTGGCAGAAAAGAAATTCTTCAGTCTGTCGTCTGCTATGCCAATACCGTTATCGCGTACCGAAAACAGCAGTGCACTGTCGCGTTCTTTTACATTGATAAAAACATTAGCGCCACGGTTCGAAAACTTAATAGCATTGCATATAAGGTTACGCAATACGGTTTTAATCATATTGGCATCGAAGCATCCTTTCATTGTGGGCTGCTGACAACTCACTAATTTGACTTCCTTGTAAGTTGCCGCTGGTTGCGACATTGTAATTACTTCGCCTATAAAACAGTCGATATTTACCTCTTCAATTTTCACTTGACTGTTGTGCCATTGCAACGACGTCCACTCAAACAGATTTTCGAGCAACAGATGGGCGCTATTTGCCGAGCAGTTGGCATGGGTAATATAAGGGTAAAGTTCGTCCTTTCCCAAATTTTCAAAGGCAACCATCATCAGTTCGGTAAAATTTTGAACAACTCCGATGTTGTTTCGCAAGTCGTGGGCAATTACCGAAAAGAGCCGGTCGCGTGTTTCAATCAGCCGCTGAAGCATCCGCTCCTGTTCTTTTAGATGTGTAACATTTTCAATCGTTAATAATACGTAGATGTTATGGTTAATTACGATTTGATTCGACGAAATAAGCAAATCGAGCTTTGTTTGTATGCCGTTGTTATAAACAATCAGCGAGCATTCCTCTTTTCTATGCGCATGTCCCGTAAGAAAAGTGTATGTAAAAGTGTTTCTTAGCGAGCAACACTTGCAGTTTTCGGTTTCACCGCAAACCACATCCCCGTTATTACGAGCATTGATACACTTCAGGATGTCGCCGGCGAGTGCGCCTACGGCATCACGATTTTTTATGTTCAACATTTCGCAAGCCACTTTGTTGAGCCTGACGATCCGTCCTGCTCCGTCAACAAGAATGAGTACAGTATCAGTATTGTCGAACACCGCCAATAGTTCGTTGTAGTCTGCTGCCGTATTTCTGTTTTCAACCGTTGATATTTTCATTGGAGATATAATTAAATGCGTCGTTGTACGTGTTGATGATGACTTTTGTTTGGTTTTTAATGTTAAAAAATGAACCGTTGCTTAAGTGCCATAAATCATTGCCGGTTACAATTTTTCATAAATATAACAATGATTACAATGGGTAAACTTAGTAACTGACGTCATACAAGCATGAATTTTCACATAGGTATTAGTGAAAGATAATCCTACAGGGACGGCACTTTATATGTTTTGCGTAACAATGCTACTTTCTTCATTTATGTTCTATTTATTAGAGTTAGTTACTACTATTGTTTTCGAGAAAGGTTATGGAGTTTGGATGTTTTTCCAATCAACAATTTCGGAAAACGTCTCGCTGTTGTGCGATTGAATCGTAGTACAGCAGGACGTTTTGGAGTTTTTCCCGCGTACAAAGATAGGTAAAAAACGCTTCGTGTATTGTCTTGAACCACGATTTTTATTAAGATTAACATGATTCTCAAGATTAATTGGTAGTGTCTTAAATCAGTTGATATTAATATTTGCGGCATCAATAACCCAGGTCAACGGCATCTAATTTTTCTTGTAAATCTCTATTAATAGCTTAACTTTCATTAGAGCAACCACTTCAAATTTTTATATTTTACGTAAACTCCGGTATTATGGAACACAATTTATCATCTTATGTTGAGTATGTGAAAGATCCTCGTGTGGTTGGTCGTTGCGATCACTTGTTGTCAGACATCCTTCTGATCGCCATCTGTACGTACATTACAGGCGGAACAGATTATCAAGACATGTACATGTTTAGTCGCGAACGCGGCGAAAAACTAAAAGGTTGTTTGCTCAAATTGCCCAATGGAAGCCCATCTGCGGATACTTTTGAGAGGGTTTTCAAATATCTTGATGTGGACTCGTTAAAAAAACAGTCTATTCAAATATAGCAAAGATATTTTGGGCGTTTTGGCAGAAAAACAGATTGTTTTGGACGGCAAAAAACTCAAGGGAGTTTCTCCGGCAAGTAAAGGAACCTCAGGATGTTACATTCTCAACGCCTGGGTTAGCGAAAATCGACTTTGCGTTGGTCAGAACAAAGTGGAAGGCAAAACCCATCGCAGCTACGATTCTGTGGAAGAGATAGAGAAAGATCATGGTCGTATAGAAACACGTGGTTGCCCTATTTTGCACGCCAAAGACTTCCTGTTGGAAGATAATTTGTTGTTTGGAAAGACCTCTCGACCTTAGTAAAAGTAGATGCTTGCAGAGAAATAGATGGCGTTCGCACGGAAGAAACCCGCTATTATATCAGTAGTGAAGATTTCGGAAAAACAGCCTATTATCAATCTTTGGTCAGATGACATTGGGGCATCGAAAATCAATTACATTGGCATTTAGATGTTACTTTCAAAGAAGACGATTGCAGAGCAAGAACTGGCAATGCGCCGAAAAATCTGGCAACTCTCAGAAAGTTCGTTTTGCAGATTAACATGTCGTTATTTTTCATGTTTCTTCAACAAATCGTATCAACACTTTTCTTGTTAATTTATAGAGTGTGGTAGAACAGTTTACCAAACTATATGGAATTTCTAAAAAATGGCTTTTTCTTCGTTATGCTCCTTCGCCAATATGCTCATTTACTTCAATAGACTCCGCTTTTGTTTCAGTTGCAAGCCTCGAAAAATCTCATTTTTAGAAGTTTCCTAATAAATATTTCAGCACATCACACAATAATATTCTCAACAATCCCTTGTATCACTTTCGGAAAATGTACATACTCCAGTTCGTGAATCCTTGCAGCCAACGTTTCACAGGTATCGTTGGGCAAAACGGGACAGGCGGCTTGGAAAATGATGTCGCCGTCGTCGTATTTTTCATTTACATAATGAATGGTGATACCCGATTCGGTTTCTTTTTGTTCGATAACGGCGTGGTGAACATTGCCGCCATACATGCCTTTTCCGCCGAATTTTGGCAAAAGAGCAGGATGTATATTTATAATGCGGCGCGGAAAGGCTTTTATTATATCCGCAGGAACGAGCAGCAGGAAACCTGCCAGAACAATCATGTCGGGCTGCTCACGTAAAAGAAAATTGAACGCTCGATTGTTGCCGTAAAAATCGTCTTTCGAAAATATTTTTGTACCGACATTCAGCTTTTCGGCGCGTTTCAGCGCCATTGCATCTGGTCGGTTGGAAACAACGTAAGTGATTTTGATGTTGTCGAATGACTGAAAGAAACGAATGATGTTTTCGGCATTGGTTCCCGAACCCGACGCAAAGATGATTATATTTTTCATTTTCATATATATAAAGAGCTTTTTGTGATGATTTAAAATGTCAAAAATATAAAAAAACAGGGTTTGCAGCAATTTTGTTGCAAGAAAATTTGATTTGTTCCTGATAAATGCTTTATCTTTGCGAAATTATTTTTTAGTCAGAATTGAATTATTAACTTAAAAATTAGAGTTATGTCAGACATTGCATCAAGAGTAAAAGCAATTATTGTAGATAAGTTGGGCGTGGATGAATCAGAAGTTACTCCCGAAGCGAGTTTCACCAACGATTTAGGCGCCGACTCTCTTGACACTGTTGAGTTGATCATGGAGTTCGAAAAAGAATTTAACATCGCTATCCCCGATGACCAAGCCGAAAACATCGGCACTGTGGGCAACGCTGTTTCTTATATCGAAGAAAACTCAAAGTAAATTTGTGAGTAGAACCATTTTGAAAAAGTAAGTATGGAGTTAAAAAGAGTAGTAGTAACAGGACTTGGAGCCATTACACCTGTAGGAAATTCTGTTGATGAATTTTGGAACAGCCTTATTAACGGCGTTAGTGGAGCCGCACCCATCACTCGATTTGACGCCACCAATTTCAAAACAAGATTTGCTTGCGAAGTAAAGAATTTCAATCCTACCGATTTTTTTGATAGAAAAGAAGTCCGAAAACTTGATTTGTTTGCCCAGTTTGCACTTGTTGCGGCAGGGCAAGCAATTCAGGATTCGGGAATTAACCTCGAAGCAATCGATCTTGATTCCGCAGGTGTTATCTGGGGAGCTGGAATTGGCGGGATTATTACATTTATGGAAGAATGTCGCGGATTTGTGGAAAGCAACAGCGTTCCGCGTTTCAATCCGTTCTTTATTCCGAAAATGATTTCGGACATTGCCGCAGGTCATATCTCTATGAAATACGGTTTCAGAGGTCCAAATTATGCAACCGTTTCGGCGTGTGCTTCGTCAACCCATGCTATCGGCGACGCTTTTAATCTTATCCGACTGGGTAAAGCAAAGATCTTCGTAGCAGGAGGTTCTGAAGCAGCAGTCAGCGAAGCTGGCGTTGGAGGCTTCAACTCAATGCAAGCCCTTTCGACTCGTAACGACAACCCTGCAACTGCATCGCGCCCGTTCGACAAAAACCGCGATGGATTTGTAATCGGAGAAGGAGGCGGAGCGCTTATCCTCGAAGAATATGAACATGCCAAGCAGCGGGGCGCCCGAATTTATTGCGAAGTTTGCGGTTCGGGAATGACGGCTGACGCTTATCACCTTACGGCTCCTCATCCCGAAGGACTTGGAGCTACAAAAGTAATGCAAAATGCCCTCAAAGATGGAAACATCGCTCCCGAAGAGGTGGATTATATCAATGTGCACGGTACATCGACGCCCGCAGGCGACGGTCCCGAACTTAGAGCCATCGGAAATGTGTTTGGCAAACATGCTTATAAACTGAATATCAGTTCGACCAAATCAATGACGGGGCACTTGCTCGGAGCAGCAGGCGCAGTTGAATCTATCGCAAGTATTCTTGCTATGAGGGATGGAATTATTCCTCCCACAATCAATCATTTTGAAGACGATACGGAAATTGACAACAAACTCAATCTCACCTTTAACAAAGCACAGAGACGCAACGTTAAAATCGCATTGTCGAATACATTTGGTTTTGGTGGTCATAATGCATCCGTAGTTTTTAAAGCTATTGAATAAATAACAGTGTTTAAGCACCTTTCAACGACTATGAAACTTCTTTCCTTTTCGGAAAAGAAGTTTCGTGGTTTAGTGAAAAGTATTACAGGCATCCGTCCTGTAAATATCACCTATTATCAGCTTGCCTTTCAGCACAAGTCGGTAATGCAAAAAGACGCGCAGGGCAATCCGCTGAACAATGAACGTCTTGAGTTCCTTGGCGACGCCGTTTTGGGCGCAACCATTGCACACGACCTTTTTGTACGGTTTCCGCATACCTCCGAAGGCGAACTGACCAAAATCCGTTCGCGCATTGTAAACCGAAGTAATTTGAACAGCATAGCTCTCAAAATGGGATTCGAGAAATTGATAAAAACCCACCAGATAAGCGATATGTCGTGCACGCACATTCCCGGCGATGCACTGGAAGCGCTTATTGGCGCCATTTATATTGACCGTGGCGAAAAAAAGGCGCGAAAATTCATTCGGCGAAAGATAATTTTCAAACAAATTGATTTGCCCGAACTGATACATACCGACACCAACTACAAGTCAATGCTTATTGAATGGGGGCAAAAATACAAGTATCCCATTCAGTTTATTACTGAAGAATATCCGATTTCGAAATACCGTCATCAATCGTTTATTGCCAAAGCCTATGTGAATGACGTTGTGATGGGCGAAGGCGCAGGCGGCTCAAAAAAAGAGGCGCAACAAAAAGCCGCATGTAAGGTGCTGGAAATGGTTGCGAACAGGGAGAGGTTCAAAGTTTTGCTGAAAAATGACTCCGAAGCACAAAAACATGTTGCGGGCATATTAGAGTGCTAAGAGCAACATGATAGTTGAAAGCAATACGTATCATCACATCATCAAACAAAAATGGCAAAACTCAACTGGAAACCCGGAAACATGCTCGCACCAGTTCCTGCCGTAATGGTTTCGGTGGGAGCAACTCCCGATGAATATAACATTATTACGATTGCTTGGACGGGCACTATCTGCTCCGACCCGCCACTGTGTTATATTTCGATACGACCCGGACGTCATTCCTACGAACTGATTAAAAAAAACAAGGAGTATGTTATTAATCTTACAACACGTGATTTGGCGTATGCAACTGACTGGTGCGGCGTGCGCTCCGGACAGCATTACAACAAGTTTAAGGAAATGAACCTTACGCCGGGCAAAGCGGCAGTTGTAAATGCGCCCATTATAGAAGAGTCGCCGGTAAATATCGAATGTATCGTAAAAGAAATTATCCCGATGGGAACGCACGATATGTTTATTTCGGAGATTGTTCATGTGAAAGCCGACGATAAGTACATCGACCCTGAAACTGGCGCATTTCACTTGATAAAGTCGCGACCTCTCGCCTATTTGCACGGACATTACTTTGAACTTGGCGCCAAAGCAGGCAAGTTTGGATTCTCGGTAGAAAAAAAGAAACGCAGGAAGAAAATGAAGAAAAATTAAGAAAAAGGCGGATAGTTCGGATTCTCGCGGATAATATATAAGAATCAAAATTTAAATGTAAGTAAGTTCACATAATTAAGCTGCATGATATTTAAAGTTCACATACGATAGAATCTGTTGCGGTAAACACGTCATAATGTGGAGTTTATGTCAATAGCGCTAAAGTAATTAAGACTAATTTTTTGATCAGAAGGAACGTAACAATCTTCTCCCTTGAATTGAATCTTGGGCATCCTGCAAATCTTGCTAAGATCATGGTTCAAGACAAAAATAAATAAAAAAAAACGACAATGCAAAATTAGCGCCTACGCTTCCCGTCTGTCAAGTACTTCGTGTTTTTGAAAAAATCTCCATCCTGACGTTTTGATGACAGTATTTAAAATATCTTCGAAATAAAATCGGGCTTTTATTTTACATCGCATTTCAAATGTCCTTATAGCTCCCAAAATAAAAATTTTCAATTCCCCTCCCAAAACTATCTTTCGCAACCTCCGTCGCAGTTCTTATCTGATACACATTACTTGCGTTCAGTCGCGAATGTCTTATAATAAAACGTACATTTTCAGCAGGCAACGCCTCGCTCGTCTGTGGCTATTATAGCAGTTTAAAATATTGTATACTATCCCCATATCTGAAGCATAAGCATCTGTAAGTTTTACGGAGAATCGACATAGTACACAATAAACATAATTGCTATAGAATTTAGACCTCATGTTACGCAATTTATCACCACATGGTGTGAGTGTCTGTTTTTTATTTTCTGTACCCTTTTCCAAGTTGGGAAGATATATTTATTAACAGATGTTACGCAGCACATCTGTTGTGTTGCTGTGAGTATGTTACCCGTTTTCTTCAACAGGTAATAGTTTGATATATGCATTGTTTAATTTTTCAAGATAGATGAATTACTTACAGTTTATTACTTTTAAGCGCCTTTAAGTTTCAATTGTTAACCATTTACAAGTGGCTGCTCTGTGTTACATAACCACGTATCCATGTTACATAACCACGTATCCATGTTACATAACCACGTATCCATGTTACACAACCACATATCCATGTTACTTAACCACGTATCCATGTTACACAACCACGTATCCATGTTACACAACCACATATCCGTGTTACATAACCACGTATCCATGTTACATAACCACGTATCCATGTTACACAGCTACGTATCCATGTTACACAGCTACGTATCCATGTTACACAGCTACGTATCCATGTTACACAGCTACGTATCCATGTTACACAGCTACGTATCCATGTTATACAGCTACGTATCCATGTTACACAGCTACGTATCCATGTTATACAGCCACTGCTCTGTGATCCCCCGATATCATTGCTGCGTAACATCAGTTATAACAATTTTACTTATTGTGTACTACTTATTTCATATTTCAATTTTTTTACCAGCATTTCGTCCCTAATGGGACGTTTGACTGTACTTAATAAATATAATTACTATAATGATAGCGGTTACGTACGAGTTGTACGTAACCGCTATCAATTATGCGCACTTTGAGCTAAAACCGGTTCATCCTGCATGCTTTACCGGTTGGCTAAAGCATGCAGCAATGAAACTTATTCCCGCTCTCTTTTGTGGAGTGGGTGTGGAGAAGTTTTTGCTTACTCAATGATGAAATAGTGCAATGTTTCTTTCATCTGTTCGGAAAGCATGTTGAGTTGGGAGGCATTGCTTGCCAGCTCTTCGCTTGAGGCGGCGTTTTGCTGTATTACCTGATTCAACTGCTGAATGGCGTTGTTTATCTGCTCAACGCCAGCTTTTCCCTCCGCGTTTGCTGCCGAAATTTCGCTGACCAGCTCTGCTGCCTTTTCCACTTTGGGAATGGTTTCGGACACAACAGCGCCGGCTTTGCGTGCTGTTTCGTCGTTGGTTTTTGCAAGACTGGTTATTTCGTCGGCGGCAGCTTTACACCTTTCGGCAAGTTTGCGTACTTCGGAAGCAACAACAGCGAATCCTCGTCCGTGTTCGCCTGCACGGGCGGCTTCAACTGCGGCATTAAGGGCAAGTATGTTGGTTTGCGAAGCAATGTCGTTAATAATGTTTATTTTTTCGGTAATTGTTTTTGTTGCCTGATAGCTTGCGCCTGCCTGTTCGCTTACTTGTTTGATGCCGCCAGCGGTTTCGCGCGATATTTTTTCGGCTTCAATTGAGTTTTCGTTGTTCTGTTCAATGCTGGCAGCCATCTCTTCCATTGAACTCGACACTTCTTCGGCAATCGAAGCCTGCTCACTTGCGCCCTGCGATATCGACTGCGATTCGGTACTCACATCACTGCCTGCCTGCGCAATTCTGTCGGCATTGCGCAGAATGTTTTCAATAACCTCTTTCAGTTTTTCAGTCATGCTGAAAAGGGCGGTTGCCAGTTCACCTATCTCATCTTTCCGCTGGAAATCTTTTTGACGATCGGCGTCGCTGCCAACCATCAAATTACCCTGTGCTACCTGCTGCGAAAATGCAATGCCTTTGCGCAACATCCTGACCACGCTTCGTACCATAAAATAGATGATGATGAGCAGAGCAACGACAGCCAGCACTGTAAGCCCGTAAACCCACCACATTTGCTCAAAAGCATTGGGTACATCTTCGGGGTTGATGGCAAGGACTACATATACATCAAGGTTTTTGATGTATTGCCAATAGTAAATTTTTGTACGGCTCTCGGCTTCCCAATAAACTTCCTCGCGAATGACTTTGCCCGACTTACCAACTTTAAACCGCTCATACAGCTGGGTGCCTGCAATGTTTTTTCCCTCAAGCGTGGGGTGCACTATAACAGTGCCGTCGCCCGCTAGCAGCAGGGGATAGTTGTCGCCAAGCACGCGTACATTGTGCATTACAACACCGGCAAACCGCCTCGTGTCGATGTGGGCTACCGTGTCGGCTTCAATTATCATGTTGCAGGTGCGCTGTATGGTACTGTACAGCGACGCTTCGGTTGCCCTGTCAACCTGTTCGCGTATTACGCCGGTAACATAGATGTTAATCAGCGCAAATGCAATAAATACAAACGTTCCGAGAATCAGCATAAATCGTTTGCCGATTTTCATGTTGTTGATCCAATTCATAATTTTGATTAATTTTTAAATAAAAAGCCTTTCCTCCAAGAGAGGGGAGTAGAGGAGAAGGCTTGGTTAATTATTATTTCCCTCTCAATTTATCTTTATCGTAAACGTAAACGTGGAGCCACGTCCTACTGTGGAGGCTACTTTTATGTCGCCGCCCATCAATTGCACTAAGCCGCGTGAGATGGAGAGTCCAAGCCCAATGCCTTCGTAGCGGCGATTGTTGCCGGTATCGACCTGACGGAAGCGCTGAAAGAGAATGTTCAGACGGTCGTTGGGGATGCCAATGCCGGTGTCTTTTACATAGAACTCAAGCGTGGCGGCGCTGGTGTAGCTGCAACTGATGCCGATGCTGCCATTGTCGGTAAACGTAATGGCGTTGTTGAGCAGGCAGGTGAGTACTTGCTTTAGCCGTTCGGCATCGACGGTGGCGGTGCCTATACTGCTGCCCTGTACGTATTCGGCGGCAATGTGTGCCTTGTTGGGCGTTGTTTGCAGCTTTGTTACAAGATAGTTGTACATGTCGGTCATCAGGCTGTCGATCCACACAGGCTGGCGGTTGATGACCATTTGACCGGTTTCTATCTTGGCAGCGTCCACTACTTCGTCGATCATCTGCGTAAGCCTTACTGTGTTAGCGGTAATGCTGTCGGCAAGTTCTTGAAATTCGGGTGGGAACTGCGGTTTAAGTGCGGTTACAAATCCCGATATGATATTGACCGGTGTGCGTACCTCGTGCGACAGGTTGGAGAGGAAGGATGACTTCAGGCGGTCGGATTCTTCGGCATGTTCCTTTGCCTGTATCAGTTCGGCTTCGTAGCGCTTGCGGTCGGTAATATCGCGGATAACGGTAATTATCGAATCAATGTTTCCTGCTGCATTTTTTACGGCTGCTGCCGACAGTTCGCCAAAGAAGTCGGAGTTGTCCTTACGCTTCAGGTACATTTCGGGTGCAAAGGCTACGCTGTCGCGAAGCACGGTTTTGAAGAAATCGGTACAAGCCTTTATTTTGTGCGGATGCACGAAGTCCATTACGTACAGTTCGCTTACGTCAGTGTCGGCGTCCACCTTGAAATAGTTTCGCAATTGCGTGGAAACATAGGTAACGTTGCCCTTTGCGTCGGTTGTCATAATGGCGTCGGACGAGGCTTCGGTTAAGCGTCGATACATCTCTTCGGAGCGATGCAGACGCTCGGCGGCTTGGCGTCGCTCGGTAATGTCGGTAGCGTATTGCAGGTGAACATAACTGCCATCGATCCATTCTATAATAGAGTCGGTACTGTCGTACCAGCGTCCGTTTTTTTCGTTTAGATACTCCCAGTGGTGAATGTTGCCAAATTTACTGTTTCCGCCCACCGACAGGTATCCGGGGCAAGTGTCGCACGGTCCTGCTTCTTTTCCGCGTATAAGTTTCCAGCAGTGTTTGCTTTCGATATCGCTTCCCATAGCGTTGCGAAGGGCTTTGTTGGCAAAGAGCACTTTGTGGCTCTTCATATCGGCAACGTAGATGTTTGCGCTTATGTTGTCGAGCACTGTACGCATGGTTTGGTGTGATACTTTAGTGTTTATTTCGGCGCGATGGCGGCGAATACCCGATGTAAATATGTGCGCAAGGCTGCCGAGCAGGTCAATTTCCCCTTTTTCTATCCACTTGCGCGGGTGGTTGGTGCATCCAAAGCCAATGAACCCGATAATATCGTTGCCCGACTTTAGCGGAAACGCCAATATAGACTTCAATCCCTGCGCGTTCAGCGTGTCGTATTCGGCTGCAGGCAGTGTGCGAATATCGGGAGCATTAATATAGCCTCCCGACCTGAAAATATTGAACCAGTTTGCCAGCTTATCGAATGTATCTTCCTGCTGACGGTCGATGTAAGGTGTTACATCTTCGTTGCACCACTCGTAGGTGTAACGTCCGGTGTTTCCGTTGGAATGTATTTCAAAAATAAATACGCGACCTACCCACACGTGTGTACCGATTTCGGTAAGCGCACTGTTTACCGCCTGCTGAATGTCGTCGATATTTTGCATTGTTTGCAGCACGCGAATTATAAAGTTCTGCCGACGGCGCGACTCTTCGAGTTCGAGCATGGTATTTTTCTTGTCGGTAATATCAATCATAAAGCCGTCCCAAGTGCGGACACCCTTGTTGTCGGTGCGATAGGCTGTGCGCAGGTGTATCCACAATATATGGCTTTCGCTGAGTACGGCGCGAAACTCGGTTTCGACAACGCCATTGCTGCCGGCTTCGGCAAAGATTGTTTTGAATTTTAGCACATCGTCGGGATGCAGAAACTGGAAGAAGATACCAGGGTCGTTGAGCAATTCTTTTTCATCAATGCCAAATATTTCGCTAAAGCGTGCGTTGGCGTAGGTAAATCGTGCATCTGCGCTATCGTTCAAGTCTTGCATCTGGTAGATGATGCCGCCGGGCAGGTTGTTGCTCAGCGTGGTAAGCCTTTCGATGTTTGCCAAAATCTCTTCGGTTTGCGCGTTTACCATCATTTCGAGGTTTGCGCGGTAGTTTGCGAGTTCCATTTCGGCGTGGCGGTAGCGCGTAATGTCGCGAATAATTCGCCCTATAAATTTGCGGTTTGGCGTTATTATCTTGAATATTGAAGCGCGGACGTAGCGTATTCCGTTGGTGGTGTAAAGCGTAAGGTCTTGCGTATCGGGTTTTGTTTCGCCGCCGATATATTCCAATCGGTTTTGGCGCAGGCGGTCGAGCTGTTCGGGCGTACGCTCGTGTTCGGGATACAGTTCGAGCCGTAATTCCCACTCCTGCCGTCCCAGCGCATTGCTTGTCGCGATACCTGTAATTCGTTCCAGCGCATTGTTCCAACCGATAATATTGCCATCGTAATCGTACATCAGTATTCCGTCGATAGACTGATCTACAAAGCAACGCATTTTTTCTTCGCTGTCTTCGAGTAATTGGATGAGCTCCTCGTTGGTGCACATCTCGTCGCTCAAGCGGATGTTTTTTAGTGCAAGCTCTTCGTTGGTTGCGCTCAACTCCTGATTCATGGCGCTTAGCTCCTCGTTGGCGGTGTTGATTTCTTCGTAAGCCGTATTGAGTGCGGCAGTGCGCTCTTGCACCAGCAGTTCCAGCTTGTCGCGATAAGCGTTCATCTCCAGCTCTATGTTTTTGCGCTGGGTAATGTTGAACACAAAACCGTCGCACACAATCATTTCACCTTCGTTGCGGGCGCTGACCGATATGCGTATCCAGCGCATTTCGCTGTTCGAGTAGTGATAACGCACTTCCATATCCATTGCCTTGCGCTCGGCAATGGCGCAGTATATTTTGCCAAAGAACGCCGGCTGGTCGTCTTCGTGAACCTTTTTCAGCACCAAGGTTATATCTTTCATCGCCTCCTCTTTGGGCACGCCGCTGGTTTTTTCCCACGAATTGCTTGCGTAGGTAATATGCAGAACTTCAAGTATGTCTGCTGGACTTTTCAGGCGCTTGAGTTCGTCGGCGTCAATTTCGCACCTGACAAGGCTGCCATTGTGAAGATTGTTGCCCAACTCCTCAATGTGGTTGCTTTTTTCAATCACTTGCTGCTCTGCAGTCTTTTGCCGGGTGATGTTAAGAATAAAACCGTCGCACACAATCTTTTCACCTTCGTCGCGGGAGCTGACCGATATGCGTATCCAGCGCATTTCGCTGCTCGAGTAGTTATAGCGCACTTCCATATCCATTGCCCTGCGCTCAGCAATGGCGCAGTATATTTCGCCAAAGAGTGCCGGCTGGTCGTCTTCGTGAATTTTTTTCAGCACCAAGTTTATGTCCTTCATCGCCTCCTCTTTGGGCACACCGCTGGTTTTTCCCCACGAATTGCTTGCGTAGGTCATGTGCAGAATTTCAAGTATGCCTGCTGGATTCTTCAGGCGTTTGAGTTCGTCGGCGTCGATTTCGCACCTGATAAGGCTGCCATTGTGAAGGTTGTTGCCCAGCTCCTCGAGGCGGTTGTTCTGTTTGAGCAGTTGCTGCTCAATTTGTTTGCGCTCGGTAACGTCGAGCACCAATCCATCCCACGCCAAATATTCGTTTTCGATGTGCGGATGTGCCGTTATCATTACCCATCTCCACTCGCCGCTCACGTACAGGCGCACTTCGCACTGAAAGTTGCGTATATGTTTCAAACATTCGTGCTCATGTTCAATAAACCGCTGCACGTCGGCTGTGTGCATCACTTTAAAGGTGTTTCCAAAATCGTGCAATGCGTCGGGTATCGACACGCCCACAATATTTTCCCAGTTGGCGCTAAGGTAGGTAACGCGGTAGGGCGACGATGGGGTGTCGAGCACCAGCCTGAAGAGTGCGCACGAGGGCAAGTTGCTGCTCAACGCCTCCAAGTGTTTTTTTTCAGCCAGCAGGTTTTGCTCCATCTGTTTGCGCTCAGTGATGTTGTACATAATGCCGTCCCACACCACCAAGTTGCCCACACGGTGCGGATGCGAAATCAATTGCACCCACTGTACGGCGTCGTTAGAGGCAATGCGCACTTCGCAGTTAAAGTTGCTCATTTCCTCGAGGCTCTTTTGCTCCAGTGCAAGCATAAAGGGCTGGTCGTCGGGGTGTATCGTTTCGTTAATCATCCGCTCATCTTCGAGGGCGGCGCTGTTGCGGATGCCTGTAATGTGTCCCCAGTTGTCGCTAAGGTAAGTCATTCGGCGTTCGCCCGTTGTGGTGTCGTACACCAATCGGTAGAGAGCGCCGTCGGTATTGAGATTGTAGTTTATCGACTGTAGCCATCCCCGTTCGCTTTTAAGCTCCAGCTCAGTTTGCTTGCGCGATGTAATATCGAGTGCAAAACCGTCGCACACAATTACGTCGCCCTCGCGTCGCGGCTGCGTTGTAAACTGAATCCAGCGCATTTCGCCGTTGCCCGCTTTGTAGCGCATCTCCTCGTCGAAAGCAGTACCGTTGGCAAGGCAGTTG
The DNA here is from genome assembly GCA_031285765.1 of Cytophagaceae bacterium. Taxonomy (GTDB): domain Bacteria; phylum Bacteroidota; class Bacteroidia; order Bacteroidales; family Marinilabiliaceae; genus WRMI01. The sequence goes on from JAITVO010000136.1 coordinate 26,655, forward strand.
TAAAACTTGGTAACTTTGCAGGGCAAGTCGTCGGGGTGAAACATCTCGAACACAAGACGAAAATCCTGTATTACCAGTTCACGCGGTATATTGCTGATGTTTTCCCACGAATAGCTCAAATAAACACACTGCATCCGGTTGGCGCAAGCGTCAAATTCGTCAGCGTTTTTGGGCAGTTCCGCATCTATATGAAAGCGGAACAAATATCCGTTGAGCAAGTTCCTGCTCAACGAATCAAGGTATTGTAATTCGGTCTGAATGTGTAAATTCTCACTCATCTATTGCACAATGTTTATATATTTCCATCTTCGGTGAATAGATTAATAATTTTGGCTAAAGCCATTCATCTTACATTTTTCGCCTGCCGGCTAAAGCCGACGACGGATAGAAGAGTATCTGTCGTCAACGGCGTTAGCCAAAAATATCCTTTCCACTTCCCTGAGATGTAATTTGTTTCCGGCGGCAAAAGTAGTATAATCGTATTAATCACAATTAAGTATTTAAACCTATTTTCGATAGTCGAATCCCGTCATTATTCCATAACGATATTGATAAATGAAAATAAACCTCAATTTACCCCCCCCCATTGTTAATTTTCGATAAAATGACATTGTTTTAACATATAGATTATTGATTTTCGATAATTACGTGGTGTGTTTTTACAATATATTATTTGTTTTGAATAAAAAAAATAGATGGTGGCTTTCAAGTTACTTTTGGCTAAAATCGGGTTTATTTTCTCATCCAGCGAATAGACGAGGTATTATAAGCGACTTTAGCAAAAATCAACCATTCATTTTCAGAAGATGTTACACTTGGCTTGAATTGAAAATCGGCATAAGCCCAAAGCCCAATTTTGGCTCTGCCTGTTTTCAATTCATAACCGCATACAGGCTGGTCGCCGATAGCGTGTAGAAGCTGAGCGCTGCCTGCGGTTATAAAAAATTAAGAGGCTGTCCAAAAAGAACGCAAATGACACAAAAAACGCAAATTTTCGCAAAAACAACAATAAGCATTTGCTTTTAATGTGTTCATTTTTAGTAAAATAAAATTTGTATTCATTTGTGATATTTGTTTCATTTGCGTTCAAAAAGACTTTTGGGGCAGCCTCAACCAAAAGTAATTACTGCATAACATAAGTTCATAATGACAAAAGCGCTTGTTAACACCACAAAACAGCATACAAATACTACACAGTTGTATATCCAAAATGCAATTGCGTAGCTAAACAATGCAATTGCGTAGAGTATGAATGCAAATGCGTAGAGTAGCAATATAAAATAGTATGTTTAAAATACAAAACCGTAGATTAAAACTACAAAAATATTGCAAGCCAAAATAATTGTTTCTATCTTTGCAGCACAAAACTG